>CANBEE010000222.1 GCA_947367415.1 uncultured Bacteroidales bacterium | reverse complement strand
TGATGGCGGGTAATAGAGATGCTCCTCGCTCACATAGTAAGCGGGAACAGCATGTGCAATGAATCCACCGAATCCAGGTAGAATCACGCAGTCGTTGTTGCGCAGCAGCAGTTCGATATGTCGTGCCAAATTCTTCATCGAGTACAAAAGTAATGTAAATTTTCCAATATGCGAAGATTCCGCGTATTTAAATTTTAAAAATATTAAAGTCGGCTCTGTTATTCCTCATTAGCTTTTCGTATCTTTGAGGTAAACCTCGAAAATACTTTCACTCGCTGGGAAAAATATTGAATCAAGCTTGATGTTTCTCGCTCGTTTATTCGTATCTTTGTCGCGGACTATATATAGATTATGACACCGAAAGAACAGATTGAGCAGTTACGTAGCGAACTGCATCGTCACAACCATAATTATTATGTACTCAATGCTCCTGAAATATCGGACTTTGAGTTTGACCGCTTGATGCGTGAGCTGCAGGAGCTTGAGGCTCAGCACCCCGAGTATTACGACCCAATGTCGCCTACGATGCGTGTGGGAAGCGATCTCAGCAATGAGTTTGTGCAGGTTGCACATAAGTACCCAATGCTTTCGCTGGGCAATACCTACTCGTTTGATGAGGTGAAAGATTTCTATGGTCGTGTGCAGCGTGGATTGGGCAGCGAACCTTTTGAGTTGTGCTGCGAGATCAAGTACGACGGTGTATCCATTTCACTGACCTATGAGGAGGGACGCTTGGTACGTGCCGTGACCCGTGGCGATGGTGTGCAGGGCGATGATGTGACTGCCAATGTGAAGACCATCAATAGCATCCCACTCGTGTTGCATGGGGAGGGATACCCTCGTGAGTTTGAGATTCGTGGCGAGATACTGATGCCATGGGAGCAGTTTGACCGCCTCAATCGTGAGCGTGAGGCACAGGAAGAGGCGCTCTTTGCCAATCCACGCAATGCGGCATCGGGAACACTGAAGTTGCAGAACTCTGCAGTAGTAGCCTCACGCAAGCTCGATGCATACCTATATTATATGTTGGGCGACACGCTGCCCGACACGGGACATTATGAGTGCCTGCAGCATGCAGCCCAATGGGGATTCAAGGTTTCGCCTGCCATGCGTAAATGTACTACGCTCGATGAGGTGTTCGAGTATATCAACTATTGGGATGTGGAACGCAAGAACCTTCCCGTGGCAACGGATGGCATTGTGATCAAGGTGAACTCTCTGGCGCAGCAGCGCTCGCTTGGATATACGGCCAAAGTGCCCCGTTGGGCCATTGCCTATAAGTTTCAGGCTGAGAAGGCTGTGACGCGGCTCAATGAGATAACCTATCAGGTAGGACGCACTGGCACGGTGACTCCCGTGGCCAACTTTGACTCGGTACAGCTCTCGGGCACTATGGTCAAACGTGCTACGTTGCATAATGCCGACTTTATGGAGAATCTCGACCTGCATATCGGTGATATGGTGTTCGTGGAGAAGGGGGGCGAGATTATCCCCAAGATTACTGCCGTGGACCTCAATGCACGCTCCTTCATGATGGGTGAGAAGGTACGCTTCATCACCCGCTGTCCCGAGTGTGGAACGCCACTGATGCGTGTGGAGGGCGAAGCGGCCATCTTCTGTCCGAACGATGTGACCTGTCCGCCGCAGATCAAAGGGCGAATAGAGCACTTCATCTCGCGCAAAGCCATGAATATTGACGGACTGGGTGCCGAGACGGTGGATTTGCTGTACTCCGTAGGATTGATACACGATGCTGCCGACCTTTACAAACTGCGTATCCCCGACATCAGTCGCCTCGAACGCATGGGCTATAAGTCTGCTGAGAATATCATACGCAGCATAGAACGTTCGCGCGAAGTGCCCTTCGAACGTGTACTTTTTGCCATTGGCATCCGTTTTGTGGGTGAGACTGTGGCCAAGAAACTGGCCCGTGCCTTCGGTTCTATGGAGCGTATCGAGAATGCTACGTTCGAAGAACTCGTTGCTGTGGATGAGATTGGTGAAAAGATTGCCCAGAGCATCCTGCGCTTCTTCTCCAACGAGCAGTGTCGCACCCATGTTGCCCGTCTCAAGGAGGCAGGTCTGCAGATGGAAGTGGTGGTGGACGAGAGCATCGTGCATACCGATAAGCTGGCAGGCAAGAGTATAGTCATCAGTGGAGTTTTTGCGCAGCACTCAAGGAATGAGTACAAGGCAATGATTGAGCAGCATGGTGGTACAAACGTGTCGTCCATCTCGAGCAAGACCTCTTTTGTTCTCGCTGGCCGCGATATGGGACCAGCTAAGTTGGAGAAGGCTCAAAAGCTGGGCGTGCCTATCGTGGATGAGGGTACTTTCCTCGGGATGATAGAGTAGTCCCTGTCAGATAATCAAGTCGCCGATTCGTACTTTCGGGACGAAGTGTGTCCCGTCGTTGCGGTAGTAGGCATGGTTGTCGTTCTCGGAGATTTCCATTAGGCGTATATCCTCGATTCCCTTTCCTATGGCTATGATGAGCAGCGGCTTGTGGGGTAGGGCGAGGGTGGATGTTATGGTGTCGGCATTGAACGCACCTATGCAAATGCCGTTCAGCCCCATCTCTGTAGCTTTCAGTAGCATGCTCTGTGCCGATATGCCAAGGTCAATATCGACCCATCTATCCTCAACCACTGTGCTGCATACGATGATGAAGGCCTGTGGTTCGGTGCCTTCAAGGGGGAGGCGTAGCTCAGGGAGTGCGCCTCCCAGTCTGATGTGCGGAATCACCTTGTATGCCTCTTCTGCTGTGACGAGTCTGAAGCGCAGGCATTGCTGGTTGCGTGCCGAGGGGATGCGTGTGTTGACATTCACTATCCGGCGCAGTTCCTCAGTGCTTACCCTGCGGCGAATGTCGTAGCCTCGGTGGCTGCGGTTGCGTATGAGCAGTTGATTCAGGGTAGGGGACTTGCTGCGCGATGTAGCTTGACCGCGCGAGCGGTACTCCTCCATTTTCTTTTCCAGATAGTTGTCGGCCATGTGTATATTATAATAAGGTATAAGAGTCTGTTTCTTTTTATACGTTTAAAAAACAAATAAGCGACTGAGAATTCTCTGTCGCTTATTTTCGTCGGGATGACACGACTCGAACGTGCGACCCCTTGGTCCCAAACCAAGTATACTACCAACTGTACTACATCCCGAATGCTTTCTCTTTTGAAAAGCGCTGCAAAGATAGTGCAAACCGAACGAAAATGCAAATTTATTTGCAATTTTCTGAGGTGCCGCCTATCTTCTGCCTACGAAGTTTGCTGAAATTAGTGCAAGGTGAGCGAAAAACCAAATTTTAATTGAGTTTTCACCTCAAATTCCATCCCCCTCTAGCAAGTCGGGGCGCAAGCGCTTGGTGCGTTCGAGCGATTGCTGGAACTCCCAGTCGCGAATCTTTGCTTCATGTCCAGAGAGGAGTACATCGGGTACGCGCCAACCTTTATATTCGGCAGGACGAGTGTATACAGGAGGAGCCAGCAGGTTATCCTGAAAGGAATCGGAAAGGGCCGACTGCTCGTCGCTGATGACACCTGGAATGATACGCACTAGGCTGTCTGCCATGACGGCTGCTGCCAGTTCGCCCCCTGTGAGCACGTAGTCGCCTATGCTAACTTCTTTCGTGATGAGGTGCTCGCGTATACGGTAGTCTATACCTTTGAAGTGTCCGCAGAGTATGATGAGGTTCTCACACATTGACATTGTGTTGGCCATCTTCTGGTTCCACTGCTCGCCATCGGGTGTAGTGAAGATGACCTCATCGTAGTGGCGTTCGCTCTTGAGCTTGGTGATGAGATTGTCGATGGGCTCTATCTTCATTACCATGCCAGCACATCCGCCAAAGGGGTAATCGTCTGTGCGGTGATGCTTGTCGGTGGTGTAGTCTCGTATGTTGTGAATGACGATTTCGGCCAATCCCTTTTTCTTGGCGCGTGCCATGATGGAGCAGTCGAAGAAGCCCTCAATCATCTCGGGCAGTACGGTGAGTATGTCTATGCGCATAGTCTACAGATTATTTGATGGTTACATACACTACCTTCTTCTCGGCGAAGTAGGGCTCGCGGAAGTAGTCTTTCAGTGAGGTAATCTCTGCAATATGCTTGTAGGCGCGTGTCTCATGCTGTAGCTCGCCGCCCTTGAGGCAGAAGAGTCCGTTGGGGTAGCTGTTGCGCTGCTCCTTCGAGATATTCTTGCGGCATATCTTGAGCAGGTCCTCGAGCGGCATCACGGCACGGCT
>CANBEE010000221.1 GCA_947367415.1 uncultured Bacteroidales bacterium | reverse complement strand
AAGGTTCCCTTCGGTATCGCCCAGATCGGTAAGGCTTTCCGTAACGAGATTGTAGCTCGTCAGTTCATCTTCCGTATGCGCGAGTTCGAGCAGATGGAGATGCAGTTCTTCGTACGCCCTGGCACAGAGCTCGAGTGGTTTGCCAAGTGGAAGGAGACCCGCTTGAAGTGGCACAAGGCCCTCGGCTTCGGCGACGACCACTACCGCTACCACGACCACGACAAGCTGGCCCACTATGCCAATGCCGCTACCGACATCGAGTTCCTCATGCCCTTCGGCTTCAAGGAGGTAGAGGGTATCCACAGCCGTACCAATTTTGACCTCTCGCAGCACGAGAAGTACTCGGGCAAGAGCATCAAGTACTTTGACCCCGAGCTCAACGAGAGCTACGTGCCCTACGTTATCGAGACCTCTATCGGTGTTGACCGTATGTTCCTGAGCGTGCTCTGCGCCTCATACGAGGAGGAGAAGCTTGAGGGTGGCGACACCCGCGTAGTGCTGCGCTTGCCTGCCGCCTTGGCTCCCGTGAAGCTGGCCATCATGCCTCTGGTGAAGAAGGATGGTCTGCCCGAGAAGGCACGCGAGATTCAGGATATGCTGAAGTTCCACTTCAATTGCCAGTACGACGAGAAGGACTCTATCGGCAAGCGCTATCGCCGTCAGGATGCCATCGGTACTCCCTACTGTATCACTATCGACCACGACACCCTCAAGGACAACTGCGTGACCCTGCGCAACCGCGACACCATGCAGCAGGAGCGCGTGAGCATCGATAGCCTCGTAGGTCTCTTGGCCGACAAGGTGAGCATCACCGGCATACTCAAAACATTGTAAGATGAACGTTAAGGAATTGTTACATAAGGCACTCTCCATCATCCTCCCCTTGGGGATGATGATGGGTGGCCTGTGTCTCACCTCGTGTGAAGAGACTGCCGAGGTTGACGAGTTTGCCAACTGGAAGGCACGCAATACCGAATTCATCGACTCCATCGCCGCCATAGCCAAAGCCAACACCGACGGAAAATGGATGCGCATACTCTCCTTCAAGCTGAACGACACGGACATAAATGGCAACCCTGCCGAGTTTGACAACGAGGATTACATCTATTGCCAAGTTCTAGAGAAGGGAACAGGTAGTGCAAGCCCTAAATTCACCGACACCGTGCAGGTCAACTACCGTGGTCGGCTCATCCCCACGCTCAGCTTCCCCGAGGGCAAGGTCTTCGACCAATCATACAAGGGAGCGCTCAATCCGGCCACTGCCGTCCCCTCCAAGTTCAGTGTAGGCGGAGTCATCGTAGGATGGAGCACTGCTTTGCAGAAGATGACCACAGGCGACCTTTGGCGTGTATACATCCCCGCCGACCTCGCTTACGGCAGCAGCAAGCAAACCGACATCCCTGCCTACTCGGCGCTCATCTTTGACATGAATTTGGTAGGTTTTTATCCCATAGGTACGCCCGTGCCTGATTTGTAGAATATATTATGGGGTGATGTGGTCTCACATCACCCCACATTGTATTCATCATTTAATTTACACACACATGAAAAGAAACACACTCACCCTGCTCCTTGCCGTACTCTTGGCAGGTGCAACGTTCAATGCCAAGGCACAGAACCTTCAAGTATTTTACGACACAGAACGTGGCTGTGTGACATCTACACTCGAGATGTTCCGTCCCGACGCCTTCGGTAGCACCTTCTATTTTGTGGATATGGACTACAGCCCCAAAGCAATCGGTGCATACACCGAGATTGCCCGCGAACTCTGCTTCTGGCAAGATACCGACTGGAACTGGCTCTCCGTACACCTCGAGTTCAATGGTGGACTTAACACCGCAGCCGGCTCTTTCAACAACTCTTGGCTTGCCGGTCTCACCTATTCTGGTCATTCGGCAGACTTCTCCAAGACCTGGTCATTCTCGGCCATGTATAAGGCTATCCCCGGCACCGTCGGCTTGAAAGGTGCCAAGCAACCGCACAATTTCCAGATTACTGGTGTGTGGGGTATCAGCTTCCTCGACGGTTGGTGCTCATTCAGCGGCTTTGCTGACTTCTGGCGCGAGGCACGTATATGGCAGGGTACAGAGTTTATCTTCTTGGCTGAGCCTCAGTTGTGGGTTAACCTCAACAAGATTCCAGGTTGGAACAACATTCCCCTCAGCGTAGGTGGTGAGGTAGAGCTCTCTTCAAACTTCGTTGAGAAGGGCTTCCGTGTAATGCCCGCCCTCGGTGCAAAGTGGACCTTCTAAGACAAACTATAAATCATCATAAACTATGCTACAGAAACTATTCGGTTTCAATCCTAAAGAAACCACCGTACGCACCGAGATTCTGGCAGGTATCACCACCTTTCTTACGATGTCGTATATCCTTGCCGTGAACCCCAACATGTTCAGCCAGCTCGACGGCATGCCCGCAGGTGCCGTGTTCACCGCTACGGCCTTGGCCGCTATCGTGGGCACCTTGGCTATGGCCTTCATCGGTAAGCTCCCCTTCGGCTTGGCTCCCGGTATGGGACTCAACGCCTTCTTCGTGTTCTCCGTGTGCATGGGCATGGGCTACTCGTGGCAGTTTGCACTCACGGCCATCTTCATCGAGGGCATCCTGTTCATCATCATGACCATCACCAACATCCGTGAAGCCATCGTCAATGCCATCCCGCGCAGCCTGCGCAATGCCATCGGTGCGGGTATCGGCCTGTTCATCGCCTTCATCGGTATGCAGAATGCAGGCATCATCGTCAATAGCGATGCCACCCTCGTGGCACTGGGCGAGATTACCAAGGGGTCGGCTCTGCTGGCCATCATCGGTCTTGTCATCACGGGTGTGCTCTATGTGAGGAATGTGCGTGGCGCGATGCTCATCGGTATCCTTGCCACCACACTTATCGGTATCCCCATGGGCATCACCGAGTTCAAGGGCTTCGTCTCTGCGCCCGAGTCTATAGCTCCCATCTTCTGCAAGTTTGAGTGGAGCGACGTTTGGTCGCTCGACATGTTCGTGGTGGTGTTCACCTTCCTCTTCATCGACCTGTTCGACACGATGGGTACGCTCATCGGCGTATGCACCAAGGCCGATATGATGGACCAGAAGACGGGCCGCATCCCCCGCCTCAAGCAAGCCTTCTTGGCCGATGCCATTGCCACCACCGTAGGCGCGGTGCTCGGCACCTCTACCACCACCACCTATGTGGAGAGCGCCGCTGGCGTGGCTCAGGGCGGTCGCTCGGGTCTCACGGCACTGGTGATAGCCTGCTGCTTTGCCGTCACCCTGTTCCTCTCGCCCCTGTTCCTCTCCATCCCCTCGGCCGCTACGGCTCCCGTGCTCATCCTTGTGGGCTTGCTCATGATCGAGCCTGTCACCAAGATTGATTTCGTCAACTTTACGGAGTCTATCCCCGCCTTCATCTGCATCATCATGATGCCCTTGGCCTACTCCGTCTCCGACGGTATCCTCACGGGTATGATATTCTATGTGGCCATCAACATGGCCAGCGGCAAGCTCAAGCGAGTCACCCCCACGATGTTCATCTTGGCCGTATTGTTCATCTTGAAGTATATCTTCTTCTGATGCTACGTTGAGGCTATATGATACGACAAAAGCTACCCGATGGGGTAGCTTTTCTTGTTTCAACTATTTGCGAGACGGCTTAGAAGGGCAGGTCGTCGGCCTCGTTCGAAGCGTTCATCTGCGGTGCAGCACCGAAGGGATCGGCCACGGGAGGAGGCACGGGAGCGCCAGCTGCCACAGGAGGCACGGGAGCACCTGCTGCAGGAGCCGCATTGCGGTCGACCTTCCATGCACGGATGTCGTTGTACCAGCGTCCGTTATACTCGCGGCTATCAATATCAAACGATACGGTGAGCACCTCGCCCAACTGGATGTTGAACTGTGCGATGCGGTCGGCACCAAACACGTTGAACATCATCTTGCGGGGATACTGCTCCATCGTCTCGAGCACATACTCCTGGATTTTCCACTCATTGCCGGCCTTGGAGATACCACCACGTTCGGGGAGCACGGCTATAATCTTTCCTGTCAATTCCATAAATCTATTCTGTATTTTTATATTTGTGGCGCGAAGTTACATTTTTATCAAATACGTTGCTAATTTTTTTGCTGTTTTTTTTGGTCTTCACAGCGATTCCGATTTTGGCGGCGGTATTACTTAGTTTTACGGATTTTAATATGTTGGAAATTCCGTCGTTTATAGGTTGGGAAAATTATTCCCGTCTTTTTATGGAGGATGAAGTTTTCCTAAAAGCATTAAAAAATACCTTAATTTTGGCACTTATCAAT
>CANBEE010000220.1 GCA_947367415.1 uncultured Bacteroidales bacterium | reverse complement strand
TTTGAACTCGCGCTTCTCACCCTGTGGACGTGCTGCCTTGCGCTCACGTGCTGCACGCATCTTGGCAAACTCGTGGTGACGCTCGTAGAGGGTGCTGTAGTTGGTGTCCTCCTCGTAGCGCTCGCGGTCGTTACGCTCGGCCATCTCACGCTTGCTGACGGGGCGGTCTTCGCCGAAACGACGATTGTCGTCGTTGAACCTGCGACGTTCGCCACCAAAGCTGCGCTCTTCGTCGTTGAAACGACGACGTGGACGCTCTTCCTCGCGCTTCATGCCGAAGGTCTTCGCTGCACGCTCCTCACGTACACGCAGCGGACGGCGCTCAGTTGCGGGGCGCTCGCTCTTGTCGAGCTCCTCACCGCTCTCGCGGAACTCCTTGAACTTACCGTCGAACATCTCGTACTTGCGGAACTCGCAGGGAAGGGCACCGTTGAAGAAGGGGATGATGACCGAGGCCTTCAGTCCGATCTTGTCGAAGCACTCCTTGCGGTAGCTCAATATCCATGCATCGTTGCCCTTGAAGGCATGCTTGAGTCGTTCGCCGATGGTGCGGTACAGTCCCAAGAGGTCGTCGGTAGTGATGCGCTCGCCATAGGGCGGGTTGGTCACCATGATGGCACGCTCGGCAGGCTCCACGAAGTCGGCCATATCGCGGTGCTCAATGGTGATGTCCTTGGAGAGACCCGCTGCACGCACATTGTTGGTGGCGATATTTACCGCCTTCCAGTCGATGTCGTAGCCGTAGACGTGGTGAGTAAACTCGCGCTCGGCAGAGTCGTCGTTGTATATCTCGTCGAAAAGCTCCTGGTCGAAGTCGGCCCACTTCTCGAAAGCAAACTCCTTGCGGAAGACGCCCGGTGCGATGTTGCGGGCGATGAGGGCAGCCTCGATGGGCAGGGTGCCCGAGCCGCACATGGGGTCTACGAAGTCGCACTCGCCTGTCCAGCCCGTCTGCAAGATCATGCCGGCAGCCAGCACCTCGTTGAGCGGAGCCTCCACAGCCTCCTGACGGTAGCCACGGCGATGGAGCGACTCACCCGAGGAGTCGAGCGACAGGGTGCAGCGCTCCTGTGCGATGTGTATGTGGAGCGTGATGTCGGGGTTGGTCACCTGCACCGAGGGGCGCTTGCCCTCCTTCTCGCGGAAGTAGTCGGCAATGGCATCCTTGACGCGGTAGGCCACGAACTTGGAGTGGCGGAACTCGTCGCTGAACACTACCGAGTCGACAGCAAAGCTGGTGTTCACATCCATGTACTCCTCCCACTTGATGCGCTTCACGATATCATATATCTCGTCGGCATCCTTGGCATTGAAGTGAAGGATAGGCTTCAAGATGCGGATGGCTGTGCGCAGATGGAAGTTGGCACGGTACATCATGGCCTTGTCACCGGTAAACGATACCATACGGCGACCTATCTGGATGTCGTTGGCACCCAACTCGGTAAGTTCCTTTGCCAATATCTCCTCCAGTCCCTGGAAAGTCTTGGCGATGAGTTCAAATGTTTTCAATGTCGTATCTATTTTGTTGTTCAATTCGAAATTCTGCGCAAAGGTACAAAAAAACGAGTCATATTAATAAGTTTTTTGTAGTAAAGGTAATAAAGGCACATAAACAAATGACCTATTTGGCGACTCATACGTTAAAAATAGCGAAAAAACATCAGTAAGAAACAAAATATGACGTATCTTTGTCACAGATTTCAATAAATACTTTTATCCCAATGAAAATAGCATTGATAGGCTACGGCAAGATGGGCAAGATGATAGAGCAGATAGCCCTGCAGCGCGGCCATGAGATAGTATGCATCATCGACATTGACAATCAGGACAACTTCGGCTCCGAGGCGTTTCGCAGTGCCGATGTGGCCATTGAGTTTACCAATCCGATGGTGGCCTACGACAACTATATGAAGGCTTTTGCAGCCGGAGTAAAGGTGGTGTCGGGAAGCACAGGATGGCTCGAGGAGCATGGCGATGAGGTACGCACGATGTGTACCGAAGGTGGAAAGACATTGTTCTGGTCATCAAACTTCAGCCTCGGTGTAGCTGTTTTCTCAGCAGTGAACAAGTACCTGGCCAAGCTGATGAACCGCTTCGATGAGTATGACGTCAGCATGAGCGAGACCCACCATATACACAAGCTCGATGCCCCCAGTGGCACAGCCATCACGCTGGCCGAGGGCATCCTGGAGAACCTCGACCGCAAACAGCGCTGGGTGCCGGGCACGCTGCTCGCTGCCGACGGCACACTGAGCGGCACCACCGACTGTGCCCCCGATGAGCTGCCCGTAAGCTCTATACGCGAGGGCGAGGTGCCTGGCATACACAGCATACGCTACGACTCCGAGGCCGACAGCATCACCATCACCCACGATGCCAAGAGCCGCCGCGGATTTGCGCTCGGAGCAGTACTGGCAGCTGAGTATACAGCCACGCATGAGGGCCTGCTCGGCATGAATGATTTGTTTGACTTTTAAATGTCGCTTTCTTGTCATCCTGAACAAATGTGAAGGATCTCATGAGATTCTTCCTCCAAGCAATCGTCAGAATGACAAAAACAGTAATAATCCGATAAATCTGTGTAATCTGTTGTAAGATATGAATAAAATTAAGGAAACCACTCCGAAGCAGTGGATAAAGTTTGGCATAGTACTGGCCCTGTACCTTCTCTTCCTGCTCTGGATCAAGAGCTGGTGGGGACTCATTGTGGTGCCCTTCATCTTTGATGCCTACATCACCAAATTAATCCCCTGGACCTGGTGGAAGACCGCCAAGAGTGCTGCCGTGCGTAGCATCATGAGCTGGGTCGACGCCATCGTGTTTGCCCTCGTAGCCGTGTACTTCGTGCACATCTACTTCTTCCAGAACTATACCATCCCCACCTCATCGCTCGAGAAATCATTGCTCGTGGGCGACTACCTCTTCGTAAGCAAGGTTTCGTATGGTCCCCGCAAGCCCAACACACCGCTCACCATGCCCCTCACCCAGCACACGATGCCCGTGACAGGTGGCAAGAGCTACATCGAGTGGCCCCAATGGCCCTACGAGCGTGTCAAGGGATTGGGCAACGTAGAGCTCAACGACATCGTCGTGTTCAACTACCCTACCGGTGACACCATCGTGAGCAATCCACAGTTTGCCGCCAATGACTTCTACAAGATGGTAAGCGATATCAGCGTGGAACTCAACAAAGGCCAGTACCCCGACGTTGATAGCCTCAACGCAGCCGATGAGCGCAAGGCTTATGAGCAGTTCCTGGCCAAGGGACGTAAGTATATAGCCAGTCATCCCGAGGTATTCGGCAAGGTCGATTGTCGCCCTGTAGACCGTCGCGAGAACTATGTGAAGCGCTGCGTAGGCATGCCGGGACAGACATTGGAAATCAAGGACAAGGTCATCTACCTCGACGGTATGGCCAACAAGGAGCCCGACAACGTGCAGTACAGCTACTACGTCACCACGAAGAAGCCCATCGGCGAGAAGCTGCGTCGCGAGTTGGGCATCAGCAAGGAGGACCTCGCCAACCACAATGCCAACAGCACCTACTACTACCTGCCGCTGACGCAGAAGGCCTACGAGACACTGTCAAAGCGCACCGATATTGTGGAAAAGATAACTCCTGTTGTTGAGGAGCACGGACATGGCCTCTACCCAGTGAACAAACATACAGGTTGGAGTATCGATAACTATGGACCCTTGTGGATTCCCAAGCGTGGCGAAACGATTGCCCTCACGCTCGACAACCTCCCCTTCTACGAGCGCCCTATTGCTGTATACGAAGGCAATGACCTGCAGGTACGCGATGGCAAGATATACATCAATGGCAAGGAGGCCACCGAGTATACCTTCACCATGGACTACTACTGGATGCAGGGCGACAATCGTCACAACAGCCTCGACTCACGCTTCTGGGGTTTCGTGCCCGAAGACCACATCGTGGGCAAGCCCATCCTCATCTGGCTCTCGCTCGACAAGGACCGCGGCTGGTTGGATGGCAAAATCCGTTGGAACCGCCTGTTCCGCATGGTGGAAAGCTACGATTAATTATATAGACATAATAGCGAATGGCAGCGCACCTCACGGTGTGCTGCCATTCTACTTGTCAAGGTTTAGGTTTCAAACAATAATAATCAACAAGCGTTTCTATTCTTAGGTTTAGGTTGTCTTATGGAAAAGAGAACTATCTCCTTTTGCGTATTTCATAATGCTTCACTTTGCCACTGATTGTCTTGGGAAGCTCATCGACAAACTCCACTACACGTGGATATTTGTAGGGGGCTGTGGTCTCCTTCACATGCTGCTGTATCTCTC
>CANBEE010000219.1 GCA_947367415.1 uncultured Bacteroidales bacterium | reverse complement strand
CATTCGCATAGTGAGCAAGCTTGTCATGGTCGTGGTAGCGGTAGTGGTCGTCACCGAAGCCGAGGGCCTTGTGCCACTTCAGACGGGTCTCCTTCCACTTGGCAAACCACTCGAGCTCTGTGCCAGGGCGTACGAAGAACTGCATCTCCATCTGCTCAAACTCACGCATACGGAAGATGAACTGGCGGGCTACAATCTCGTTACGGAAAGCCTTACCAATCTGAGCGATACCGAAAGGGATCTTCATGCGGCCGGTCTTCTGTACGTTGAGGTAGTTGACAAAGATACCCTGTGCAGTCTCGGGACGCAGGTAGATCTTCATGGCACCGTCGGCAGTAGAGCCCATCTCGGTAGAGAACATGAGGTTGAACTGACGCACCTCGGTCCAGTTGCGTGTGCCTGAGATAGGACATACAATCTCCTCGTCGATGATGATCTGGCGCAGCTCGTTCAGGTCATTGGCATTGAGTGCGGCAGAGAAGCGCTCGTGCAGGGCGTCGCGCTTGGCCTGTATGTCGAGCACACGGCCATTGGTGGCGCGGAACTGAGCCTCGTCGAAAGCCTCGCCAAAGCGCTTGGCAGCCTTGGCGATCTCCTTGTTGATTTTCTCGTCGTACTTGGCCAGCTGGTCCTCGATGAGCACGTCGGCGCGGTAGCGCTTCTTTGAGTCCTTATTGTCGATGAGGGGGTCGTTGAATGCATCCACGTGGCCCGAGGCCTTCCAGATGGTGGGGTGCATGAAGATGGCCGAGTCGATGCCCACGATGTTGTCGTGGAGCAGTACCATTGACTGCCACCAGTATTGCTTGATATTGTTTTTCAGCTCCACACCCATCTGACCATAGTCATACACGGCGCCCAAGCCGTCGTAGATTTCTGATGAGGGGAACACAAAACCGTATTCTTTACAGTGCGATACGATTTTCTTGAAGGTTTCTTCTTGTTGTGCCATATTCTTAGTCTTTTTAATATGATTCGCAATGAGTTTATAAATAGGGTGCAAAGATAGTGCAAACCGAGAGAAATGCCAAATTTATTTTATCGGACACCAATATAATAATTACTCCTGTGCGAACTTTACCTGCTGGGCAGCCACCAGTCGGTCGTATCTACCGCCAAATGGCCTGTGGTATATGTATACCTGATATTCATTCTCGGCCTCGTAGAAGTTTCCTTCTGCTGGTCCTGTTTGCCCAGTGGTCGTACCGTCGGGTACCCACATATACATGAAGTCGTATGCACCCTGCTTGAGCATGACGGTAGCTTCGTATGCCTGGTCGGCCTCATTGTAGACGGCTTGATAGGCAGGGGTGAAGTCGTTGTATGTGAATTCGCCGGTGAGGTAGAAGTTGCCGCCTTGGCGGTGCGGCATGTCGAGGCTGAAATGCGTGAAAATATAGTCGGCTTCGGTGTCGTTATGCTCGGCCAGATTATAGCGTATGAGATAGCGCCCGTCGTGGTCCTCGTCGTAGCTATAGTTGCGTCGGGGGGTGTCGGTGTATAGCGTTGCGTGATAGTAGGGGGCAAAAAAACTTATCTTGTCGACTCCTTGCGTGGCATAGTGCATGTTGATAATCTCGAAGCGGCGATATTCGTTGCCGGCAGGGAAGATGAGCGATTTGTTGTGCGTGTACTCCAGACGTCCGGGGGTTGTGTAGGTGGGCTTTACGAGTGCTACGCAGTTGTCCGTACGGCTGTTTTGATAGATGTATGGCTTTATTTCTGTCGCGGGGTCCACCACTTCGCTCGTGTTGTATCCTACGGTGAATGACACTTGCTGGTGGCTCAGGTTGGTGTCGATGTCGGTGTTGCTGGAGATGGTGGCCTGCAATGCCATGCGTGGCTCTACAATGCGGAAGCAGGCTACTGCGACAGGCTGGGCGGAGTTTGCGAATGGAGCATTTATGCTGGCTGACTGTGAGTCATCGTCCTCCTCGTCGCCCTCTTCGTCCAGATAAAACTCTACTCTGTAGTTGCCCGACACCTTGAACTGTATCTTGTCGTTGGGTAGGTCCAGCCAATAGTGGGTGTAGAGCATGGTAGTGTTCAGCGAGTTCTCGTAGTCTTCGATGGGCTGTCCGTTGAAACCGTCCATGTAGTCCACCTCGAAAAGGTCCGAGGGAGTCCAGTCGGCATTGCAGTGAACAATCTTGTATACAAACCGATGGTAGTCGTGTGAGAAGTGGTCGAAGGAGATGTTTACCCAGTCGTCGGTGCCTAAGGTGATGACGTCGTCGAGCAGCCAATCGTCGTTGACTATGGTCTGCAAGGTGTGAATCAGCGGGTGGTATACCTTGTTGCTTTGCGCATGAGCGCTTCTTGCACTTCCTGAAAGCAGCAGAGCTGCCAGGCTATATATATATAGTAGGTATCGCTTCATATAGATGGTTATTTAGTGGGCAAATATACATAAAATGAGTAAACCTCGCAATTAATTCACGTATTTGTATTATCTTTACATCCACGATGAAACACTGGATGCTTACTGTTTGTTTGTTTTGTGCAGCTCTTTCGGCAATGATATGCTCTTCTTCGGAGCTGCGTGGCGTGGAGGATGTTGCTATGCGTTTCCTTGGAGTGCCTTACGTGGCAGGGACACTGGAGGTCGATGGGGAAGAGCGCTTGACAGTTGATACTACACGCCTTGATTGTACTACTTTCGTGGAGCTTTCGGTCGCCGAGTGGCTGGCTTCCCAGGATGATGACCTTAGCTTTGAGCAGCATGTGCAGGCTTTGCGCTACCGGGATGGTGTTGTTGACGGTTATCTTTCGCGCCTTCATTATTTTACTGATTGGGTGGCTGAGAATGCCAAGCGTGGAGTGTGGCAGGAGCTTGCTCCTACCGCTGCCGATGCGCACCTGTGGGTCGCTGATACTCTCTCGCTGGGTTTTATGAGTAGCCATCCCCAGAGCTATCCCTATCTCAAGGCGCATGCATGGGCCGTAGATTCCATGCGTGCTCTTGAATCTCGCTATGCGGCTTGGCGGGTGAACTATATTGCAAAGTCGTTCTTGAACCTTTCGCCTGAGCAGCTGCCTATTCGTGATGGCGACATCTTGGCTCTGGTCACTACTATTGATGGGCTTGATGTTACTCATCTTGGCTTTGCGGTATGGAAGGAGGATGTGCTCCACCTTATGCATGCCTCTATGAACCATGGGGGGGTAGTCGTTGACGAGCGTAGCCTTTATGATTATTTGCTTACACGTAAATCGTGCCCAGGTGTGAGGGTCGTGAGGCTAAAGGACTGATTTGGGAGCGAATTTTGCTTGAATAGTTTCTGTTGCCATTGTTTCTTCGTATCTTTGCACACATTTTTATATATAGTATGCAACAGTATTCATCGACACTGCTGGAAAAGGCTGTTGGCGAGTTTGCCAAACTGCCAGGCATAGGGCGCAAGACCGCCTTGCGCTTGGTGTTGCATCTGCTGCGTCAACCAGAGGCTGAGGCTATAGCATTTGCCGATGCTGTGGCTACGCTGCGTCGTGAGGTGAAGTATTGCAAGGTTTGTCACAACCTGTCGGATACTGATGTCTGTGATATCTGTTCTCAGCCTTCGCGCGATAGCTCTACGGTATGTGTGGTTGAGACGGTTCGTGATGTGATTGCTGTAGAGAACACCTCGCTTTATCGAGGACTGTATCATGTGCTGGGCGGAGTGATTTCACCGATGGATGGTATCGGTCCTGCCGACCTTGAGATAGACAGCCTGGTGGAGCGAGTGCGCTCAGGCAAGGTGAAGGAGGTGATATTGGCGCTTAGCCCTACGATGGAGGGTGATACGACCAACTTCTATATCTACCGTAAGCTGGAGGCTACAGGTGTTGCGATGTCGGTGCTTTCGCGTGGAATCTCTGTCGGTGATGAGCTTGAATATGCCGATGAGGCTACTTTGGGGCGTTCAATTGTAAATCGTATGCCTTTTACAGGAAAGAGTTATTAATATATCTATGGAGAATTATAAAAGAATAAGCCGTATTATACGTCTTCTGTATGGCGTGACGCTGGGAGTCGTAATAGTCATGATTGTGCTGTGTGGAACTCACTTGCTCCCCGTGGAGGGAATGCTGGTTGGCCTTGATGGAGGCACCATGTATATCGTCGAGGTAGCTATGCTGTTTGTCGTTGGTATTGGTATATTGGCAGCGCTCAAGGGGTATGACTGGATGTTGCGCCATCGGGTATGTAGAGCTGAAGGTGCGCACAAGGAAAATATGTATGTCGTAATCAATAATGTGCGGATAGTGCTGCTGGGATTCTTGATGCTTCTGGGAGTGTTCTTCTATTATGGGACGCTTGAGAATTGGGGCAT
>CANBEE010000218.1 GCA_947367415.1 uncultured Bacteroidales bacterium | reverse complement strand
ATTATAGTTTGTAATTAAATCTTATTTTCCTTTGATGTTGCAAAGATAGCTAACATTTGCATAAATACCTTGCCAAATGCCTTTTTTTTATCAAATTCAACTTAAAAAATTCTAAAGAATTGGCTTTTTGCAATTTTGTCTTTACAAATGGCGCTCAGGATAGAGATCATTCCACCATAGAGGGCTGTCTTGCAGATAGCGAGCAAACCATGCCATGATGGTATTTTGCCAGAGCACACGTTTGCCGTAGTCAGACACAAAATGATTCTCACCTTCTACTTGGATAAACTCAACGGGTTTGCCAAGAATCTTCAGTGCATTGAAAAGCTGTATGCTCTCACCGATAGGAACATTAGTGTCTACTGTACCATGAAGGAGCAGGAGCGGAGTGTTAATCTTGTCGGCATTGAAGAGCGAACCTTGCTTAGTGAAGAGGTCAGGGTTCTGCCAAGGGTAGCTGTCGGCAGCTGCAATGGCATTGTAGCTGTATCCCCAATAGCCTTCGCCCCAGTAGCTGGTAACGTTACTGATACCGGCATGTGACACAGCGGCGGCGAAGATGTCGGTTTGGGTTTGCAGATACTGGGTCATGAATCCACCGTATGATGCTCCGAGACAGCCTATTTTCTCGGCATTTACAAAGGGATGTTCCTTGCAAAACTGCTTGGTACCCTCAATGATGTCGTCGGCGGTGCGCTGGCCCCATGCATTGACATGGCGGGCTGCAAACTCCTGGCCAAAGCCCGTGGTACCACTAGGCTGGATGACATAGACTACGTAGTCGCGCGATGCGAATAGCTGTGCGCAGTAGGGGTTGCTGATGCCCTTGACTGTGGGTGAGGTTCCGCCATAGTAATAGACGATGAGTGGATATTTTTTTTCAGGGTCGAACGAAGGAGGCAGGCAATATTTGCCGTGGATGAGCGTACCGTCCGATGCTGTAAAGTTCCACTCATGTGTCTGGCCCAACTCTATCTCATTCAGGATTGGCTTCATGGGATCAGCGATGAGGCGTGAGCGGTTTTTCTTCAGGTCAAACAGGTAGCCTACGCCTGCCGTGTGATCGTCCTGTCCGTAGTATGCGGCAATGGCGGCACTCTGTGATGGTAGTGCGAAGTGTTGGGTCACAGAGATTTCAAGTGGCAGCAGTTCAAAGGTCTTCTTCGAGGTGTTGTAACGGTAGATATTCTGCTCGTCCTTGTCCTCGGTGGTAAAATAGATGTTTTTGTCGGCCACGTTCCATTGGAGCACGCTTACTGACGGATCAAAATCTCGGGTGATAGGAGTGACCTCACGCGTAGCAAGGTCCATAATGAAGGCCTGCTTGTCATAATCGTTGGCGATGGGGTGTGAACCGCAATTCTTGCCGATTCCACCGAATGCTTCGGCACTTCCCGTGAAGAGCACCTGGGTGCCATCGGGTGAATAGTCGGCTCCATCAACAAATGCACTCCCGCCTACCAATGTGTCAATCTCGTAGGTATTAAGGTCGAGCTGGTAGAACGATGCCGTACCAAAGGGACGGTGGGTAACATCCTCCGCATGCGTGCTGAAGAGTATTTTTGTTCCATCCTGAGTGATATCGTTGAGGTAACTTGAACGCTTACCATAGGTGAGTCGTTCGGTTGTACCCTTCTTGATGTCATACTTGGCCAGGAAGCTGCGGCCACGATTGCCGGGAATGCGGTCGCGAGGTGTAACCACACGCTTCAGCGGACCCTGTTCGGCCTGTCCCTGCTCGCTTGGGTAGTATATGAGGTAGTCCTCTGTGGGTGCCCAGGTGAATCGATTGGCTGGGATTTCGGTGAGCAGTACCTCTTCGGTAAGCGTGGCAGGATCAAGGGTGATGACATTGTTGCCCGTAGCAGCAGTTGCTGTATAGTACAGCTTGTCGCTCTTGGGCATCCATCTCATGCCATCCTTGGCATTGGCGAGCAGTATTTTGCCTGTCTTGGTTTCAGACAGCTGTGCATATACATGCTGGCGGTCCTTGCTGTAGTTGTACCAATAACGGGTCAGGAGATATTTTCCGCTAGGTGATACTGCTACGTCAATCACGCGGTTGCCATATACCGTGTTGTCCAGGGTGAACCTGCGCTTCAGGTCCTGACCACTCAGCACTGTCACCTTTTCATACTCCTTGTCGGCCACCACCTCACACTTGAATGTTGGGGCGACTTTGTCATCCTTATGAGCAAGGAGTTTGATGGTGATTTCATAGTTACGCTCCGGCTCCATACGCAGGGCGATGTCGCGTGCTGCATTTATGTTGAGACTGTCATCGGCATTCTCCTTCTTCGATTTTGAGGCGCCATCAATAAATACCTCCCAGCGAACGGGTGAGGTCACCTTCAGCTTGCCCTTCATGAAGCGGTCGGCGCGGATCTGCGTGCTCGCTACATAGATGAGGTGCTCCCCTTCAGCTCCAGCCAATACTACAAAGCCGGCTGTGTCGGCCTCCATAGCCTGTGTGGTGTAATTATCCTGATTGAGACCGATAGCTGTACCCAACAGGTTCTTGGTTTCATACTTGCGGCCTTCGCCGTTGATGCTGTCCGTGAGTATGGGTGTGCGCAGCGTCACGGCATCGCGCACTTGATAACTCTGGATTACTTGGGCTTGTGCTCCCAAAGTGCATGCTGCGATAGTAGCAGCCAATAGTGCTTTTCTTTTCATTTTGTATGTTGTGTATGTTTCTTTTAGCAGTGCTTCATGTATTTAGGTGCAAAAATAGCTTTTTTTATTGATAGGGCAAAGATTTTCAGGCATCAAAGTCTATCATGCACTTAACTAGGTTGACAAAACTTCATTTTCGCTTCATATTCCGCGGATGGTGCTCGATGATTTCAGAGCGTAGGCGGTTGGCATCAATATGGGTATATATTTCGGTCGTCCCTATATCTTCATGGCCAAGCATGCTCTGTATGACGCGGAGGTTGGCGCCTCCCTCAAGCAGGTGCGTGGCGAAGGAGTGTCGGAAGGTGTGTGGACTGATTGTTTTCTTCAATCCCGTCTGCTCGGCCAGTTCCTTGATGATATGAAACATGGTGATGCGCGACATGCGTTTCCTGAAATGTGCGCTCACGAACAGATAGTCTTCATGTCCCGGTTTGATGTCTATCTCGGAACGGTCAGTCATGTAAACCATGATTTCGGCAATTGCACGTTCGGAGATTGGTACCAGTCGCTGCTTGTTACCCTTGCCCTCTACTTTGATAAAGCCCTCATTCAGATAAAGGTCCGAGAGTCTCAGATTACAGGCCTCCGATACGCGTAAACCGCAGCTGTACAGTGTCTCGATGATGGCCCGGTTGCGCTGTCCCTCACGCTTGCTGAGGTCAATGGCATTGATGAGCATGTCAATCTCGTCAATACTGAGCACCTCGGGAAGTTTCATTCCTGTCTTGGGCGACTCGAGCAGGAGCGTTGGGTCTGCCTCAATGTGGCCATCAAGTACGAGGAACCGATAAAATGAGCGGATACCCGACAGTATACGTGCCTGTGAGCGAGGTCCAATCTTTTCATCATGCAGCTCGGCCAAGAAGTTTTCCAGGTCCTCCAACTTGGCATCCATGGGGGTAATGCCCCTTTTCTCAAGAAAGGGGAAAAGTTTTTCAACGTCATGCACATACGCCTCAAGCGTGTTTTGCGACAGCGCCTTCTCCAGCAGCAGATGTTGCTTGAACTTTGTCAGTAGTTTGTCGTTATCTAGCATAGCTTTGCTCTTACCCATTCTTATATATAATGTATAATGAATGCAAAAGTAGTCAATTCTATCGATTCACATTGGTTATTCCAATCGTTTTTTGTAAATTTGCCGTCCAATTAAACAATTTTCTTTTATGGAACATCAACTATTCATTTACAATACGCTCACACGCCGTAAGGAGCTCTTCAAGCCTCTCCATGAGAATCATGTGGGCATGTACGTGTGCGGTCCTACCGTATATGGCGATGCCCACTTGGGTCATGCTCGCCCTGCCATCACGTTCGATATCCTTTTCCGCTACCTCCAGCACTTGGGCTACAAGGTACGCTACGTCCGTAACATCACCGACGTAGGCCACTTGGAGCACGATGCCGATGAGGGTGAGGATAAGGTAGCCAAGAAGGCGCGCCTCGAGCAGCTGGAGCCGATGGAGGTGGTGCAATACTACCTCAACCGCTACCATAAGGCTATGGAGGCACTGGGTGTGCTTCCGCCTAGCATCGAGCCTCATGCCTCTGGTCATATCATCGAGCAGATTGCTTTGGTGAAGGAGATTCTTGACAAGGGCTACGCCTACGAGAGCGAGGGTTCGGTATACTTCGATGTGGAGAAGTACAACCGCGACCA
>CANBEE010000217.1 GCA_947367415.1 uncultured Bacteroidales bacterium | reverse complement strand
AATAAATTAATATTGTCTTCGCTTAATCGAAATTTTGCACTAATTTTGTCAACTATTAGGAAATATTATAACTAATTATATATGTACAGAACGAATACTTGTGGAGAACTGCGTATCTCCAATGTAGGACAGAAGGTGACGTTGGCCGGATGGGTACAACGTATCCGTAAGATGGGTGGTATGACATTCGTAGATTTGAGAGATCGCTACGGACTCACCCAATTGGTGTTTGACGAGAACCACGATGCTGCGCTCACCGAGCAAGCCAATAAGTTGGGGCGCGAATATGTTATTCAGGTGACAGGTACTGTCAATGAGCGCTCGAGCAAGAACAATAAGATTGAAACAGGAGATATAGAGATTATTGTGGAGGCAATGACCGTGCTCAATGCTTCACAGACTCCTCCCTTTACTATAGAGGACAATACCGACGGTGGCGATGATATCCGTATGAAATATCGCTACCTCGACCTGCGTCGTGGTGCCGTACGCCGCAACCTTGAGCTGCGCCACAAGATGGCTTTCGAGGTGCGCCGCTACCTCGACGAACGTGGCTTCCTTGAGGTGGAGACCCCGGTGCTCATCGGTTCTACTCCCGAGGGTGCCCGCGACTTCGTGGTACCTTCACGCATGAATCCCGGACAGTTTTATGCCCTGCCTCAGAGTCCACAGCTCTTTAAGCAAATCTTGATGGTGTCTGGCTTCGACCGCTACTTCCAGATTGTGAAGTGCTTCCGCGACGAGGACCTTCGTGCCGACCGCCAACCCGAGTTCACTCAGATCGACTGCGAGATGTCGTTCGTGGAGCAGGAAGATGTGATCTCACTCTTCGAGGACATGTCGAAGCACCTCTTCAAGTCGATTCTCAATATCGATATGCCCGAGGCTTTTCCCCGCATGACCTGGCACGATGCCATGAAGTACTATGGTAGCGACAAGCCCGACTTGCGTTTTGACATGCGTTTTGTGGAACTCATGGATGTGCTGCAGGGCCATGGCTTCAGCGTGTTCGATAGCGCTGCTTATATTGGAGGTATCTGCGCCAAGGGTGCTGCCACCTATACCCGCAAGCAGCTCGATGCACTCACCGAGTATGTAAAGCGTCCGCAGATTGGTGCCAAGGGTATGGTATATGCTCGTGTGGAGGCTGACGGTAATGTGAAATCTAGCGTGGATAAGTTCTATACACAAGAAATATTGCAGCAGATGAAGGCTGCCATGAACGCAGAACCTGGCGACCTCATCCTCATTCTCTCTGGCGACGATGTGATGAAGACCCGCAAGCAACTCTGTGAACTCCGTCTCGAGGTGGCCGAGCAGCTTGGCTTACGCGACAAGAACAAGTTTGCCTGCCTCTGGGTGGTAGACTTCCCTATGTTTGAGTGGAGCGACGAGGAACAGCGCCTTATGGCTATGCACCATCCGTTCACCTCACCCAAGCCCGAAGATGTCGAACTCCTCAGCACCAACCCCGCTGCCGTACGTGCCAATGCCTACGACATGGTCATCAATGGTGTAGAGGTAGGTGGCGGCTCTATCCGTATCCACGACAACGAATTGCAGAAGAAGGCCTTCGAGATTCTCGGCTTCTCTGAGGAGCGCGCCCAGTCACAGTTTGGCTATCTGCTCAGTGCCTTCAAGTATGGTGCGCCCCCTCACGGTGGTTTGGCCTATGGTCTCGACCGCTTCGTGAGTCTCTTTGCTGGTCTCGACAGCATCCGTGATTGTATCGCATTCCCGAAGAACAACTCGGGTCGTGATGTGATGATTGATGCGCCCGCTCCTCTGGAACAAGCTCAGCTCGACGAACTCAACATTCTGGTGGATTTGAAGGAGAAGTAATATTTGCATATATACTTGCAGGTACACTTTTGCAAAGTATCAAAATATAAAGAGAATATTGAGAGGCCAACTTACCTGATGTGGTAAGTTGGCTTTTCAGAAATTGGGACCTAAAAACAACGAATACGATGCAGTATGATTTTGATAAAGTAGTGGAGCGCCGTGGTTCAGGTGCTTTGAAGTGGGATGCTCTCAATCGATTCTATGGTGAAAATGACCTTTTGCCCTTGTGGGTAGCAGACATGGATTTCGAGACACCTCCATTCATTGTTGATGCATTGAAGGAGCGTATGGAGCATCCTGTATTTGGCTACACTATGGAGCCGGATGATTATTGGCCCACAGTAGCGCGTTGGATAGCTGATCGGCATGGTTGGCAGGTACAGACAGAGTGGATGACCTATATACCTGGCATTGTCAAGGGTATAGGTATGGTCATTAATGTCTTTGTCAAGGAAGATGAAAAGGTTATCATTCAGCCACCTGTGTATCATCCGTTCCGTCTGACTCCGCAAAACAATGGGCGCGAGGTTGTAAATAATCCTTTGCGCCGTTTGGCTGACGGCTCTTATGAGATAGACTTCGACAATCTTGCGCAGGTCGTTGACGACAAGTGCCGTTTGCTTATTCTCTCTAACCCTCATAATCCTGCCGGTATCGTATGGGATAGGGATACCCTCATACGTTTAGCACAGTTCTGTCACCAACGCGGTATCTTGGTTGTCTCCGATGAAATACATGGCGATATGGCTTTATGGGAAAACCATCATATACCTTTTGCTTCTGTTTCGCCTGAGGCGGCTGCATGCAGCATCACATTTGCTGCACCATCAAAGACGTTCAACATTGCTGGTATTGTAAGCTCTTATGCTATTGTCCCCAATGAAGCTCTCCGTAACCGTTTCTTTAGTTGGCTCGAAGCTAATGAGCAGAACATGCCTACACTCTTTGCTCCTATTGCTACGATGGCAGCTTTCAAACACGGTGAGCCTTGGCGCCAAGAAATGCTCCGCTACATAGAAGAAAATGTTATTTATGTTGAGAATTTCTGTCGCGACCATCTGCCACAGATACGGCCATTGCGTCCACAAGCCTCCTTTCTCATTTGGCTTGATTGTAGGGGCTTGAATCTTTCGCATGATTCTTTGGTAGAGCTGTTTGTCAAGAAAGCACATCTGGCACTCAATGATGGCGCTATGTTTGGTGTCGAAGGTGAGGGATACATGCGCCTCAATGTCGGTTGTCCCCGCTCAATCCTTCGAGAAGCAATGAAGCACCTTGCAAGGGCAATCAATGAATGAAAGCATGATTAAAAGAATTGCAGCCGTCTTGTCCAATGATAGACGGCTGCAATTGGTATAAATGCTTTACTTGTTTTTGTTTCTCTTCTTTATTCAGTTTGCGATTATCTGAATCTATACAGATTACTTCGCCAGCCACTCTGTAACATTCTTTTCAATACGAGCTGCAATATCTTCGGTGTTCTCTTTAACGAAGGACTCACCTGTGATGTGTTCATAGAGCTCAATGTAGCGTTCACTGATACCAGTGACAATCTCATCTGTCATTTCGGGTACTTGCTGGCCTTCCTTTCCTTGGAAACCATTGTCCATAAGCCACTCGCGTACGAACTCCTTGGAGAGCTGCTTCTGGGGCTCGCCCTTCTCAAAACGCTCTTCGTAGCCCTCGCTGTAGAAGTAGCGGCTGCTGTCGGGGGTATGAATCTCGTCCATGAGGTAGATGGTGCCGTTGTGCTTTCCAAACTCGTATTTGGTGTCTACGAGGATGAGCCCGCGCTCGGCAGCAATCTCGGTACCGCGCTTGAAGAGGGCGAGGGTGTACTTCTCGAGCAGTGCATACTCTTCGGGGGTGGCGAGGCCCTGTGCCAGAATCTCCTCCTTGGAGATGTCGGCATCGTGCTCACCAATCTCGGCCTTTGTTGTAGGAGTGATGATAGGCTCGGGGAAACGCTCGTTCTCGCGCATGCCTTCGGGGAGTTTCACGCCACATATCTCGCGCACGCCGCTCTTATAAGCACGCCATGCCGAGCCGCAAAGGTAGCCACGCACGATCATCTCTACGGGGAATCCCTCGCAGAGTACGCCTACGGTTACCATGGGGTCGGGGGTAGCGAGCTTCCAGTTGGGACAGATGTCGGTGGTAGCGTCGAGGAACTTTGCCGCAATCTGATTGAGCATCTGTCCCTTGAAGGGGATGCCCTTGGGCAATACTACGTCGAATGCCGAGATGCGGTCGGTAGCTACCATAACGAGCTTGTCGCCCATGTTGTACACATCACGTACCTTGCCGTGATACACTCCCTGCTGACCGGGAAAGTTGAATTCTGTTGCTGTTAAAGTATTCATATTATCCAATATTAATAAATGTTATTTATCGTCGTATAGATAGTGCGCTATTCCCAACAGGGAGTGCCCTATATCTCTCATAGAAAAAACCTAGTATGTCGCTTTCTAAATTCTTTTCATCTTGTGGCCCTTTTCTAGTAATGAAATAGACATCACAACCAAATTCAATCATATAAAAATAGC
>CANBEE010000216.1 GCA_947367415.1 uncultured Bacteroidales bacterium | reverse complement strand
ATTATATATAATATGAAAACAAAAACTTTAGCAACTCTGGTCATTGCGGCATTTGCCACCGTGGCCTGTACGAACAACAAAACAATGGAATCAGGAATCAAATTGGAGAATCTGGACACGAAAGCCGTCCCTGGTGATGACTTCTTCCGCTATGCATGTGGCGGATGGATGGACAGTCATCCGCTCACCGACGAGTATTCACGCTTTGGCAGCTTCGACAAGCTGGCCGAGGATAACCGTGAGCAGCTGCGCACGCTCATCACAAGCATCGCAGAGGCTGAGAATGCGCCCGGCACCGTGGCACAGAAGATTGGCGACCTCTACAATATGGCCATGGACAGCACTGCACGCAACGAACGCGGCATAGCTCCCATACAGCCTGTGATGGACCGCATCGCGGCGCTTAAGAAGAACAGCGAGGTGATGCCGCTGGTGGCTGAGCTCTCACGTCAGGGCATGGGCGGATTCTTCCACGTATATATTGATGCCGACATCATGGACAGCAAGCAGAACCTCGTGCAGCTGTATCAGGGTGGTATCTCATTGGGCGAGAAGGAGTATTACCTCGACACCGATGAAGCTACGACTGCCATCCGTGAGGCTTTCAAGAAGCATATCGTGAACATGTTTAAGCTGGCTGGATTTGACGAGGCAGCTGCTACCAAGAAGATGGAGGCGGTGATGAAGATTGAGACTGCGCTGGCCGACAAGTCGTTCAGCGCAACAGAGCAGCGCAACCCTGCTGCCAACTATCATAAGATGACCATGGAGGAGCTTAAGGCGCAGTTCCCCGGCATCGATTGGGAGAACTACTTCAGCATCTTGGGCATCAACGGCTTGCAGGAGCTCAGCGTATCGCAGCTGGAGCCCATCCAAGAGGTAGCGCGTATCGTGAACGAGGAGCCGGTGGAGAACCTCATCGCTTATCTGCAGTGGCACCTGCTCGATGGCTCGGCCAACGAACTCAGCGATGACTTTGCTGACGAGAGCTTCGACTTCTATGGCCGTACACTCAGTGGCCGCAAGGAGCAGCAACCCCGCTGGAAGCGTGCCGTGGGTGTTGTCAACGGTGTGCTGGGCGAGGCAGTAGGTCAGATGTATGTGGAGAAGTACTTCCCCGCCGAGGCCAAGGAGCGTATGCTCACCCTCGTGAAGAACCTGCAGGTGGCTCTCGGACAGCGTATCGATGCACAGGACTGGATGAGCGACGACACCAAAGTGCGTGCTCACGAGAAGCTCAACTCCTTCATCGTCAAGGTGGGCTATCCCGACAAGTGGAAGGATTATACAGGTTTGGTTATCGACCCCGCAAAGACATATTCAGAAAACCTGATGGCAGCCAACGAGTTCTTCTGGAACGATATGATTGCCCGCAAGTATGGCAAGCCCGTAGACAACACCGAGTGGCACATGACTCCGCAGACAGTAAATGCCTACTATAACCCCACAACCAACGAAATCTGCTTCCCTGCAGGTATCCTCCAGTATCCCTTCTTCGACATGAATGCCGACGATGCCTTCAACTATGGTGCTATCGGTGTGGTTATCGGTCATGAGATGACTCACGGATTTGACGACCAGGGCCGTCAGTTCGACAAGGAGGGCAACCTCTCTGATTGGTGGGCACCGGGCGATGGAGATAAGTTCAAGGCCAAGACTCAGGTACTCGTTGACCACTTCAACGCTATCGAGGTTCTTCCCGGCTTGCAGGCCAATGGTGAGCTCACCTTGGGTGAGAACATCGCCGACCATGGTGGTATCATGGTAGCATACCAGGCATTCAAGAATGCCACCAAGGATGCTCCGCTCCCCGTGAAGGATGGCTTCACTCCCGAGCAGCGCTTCTTCCTTGCCTACTCGGCCGTATGGGCAGGCAACATCCGCGACGAGCAGATTCGCGTATACACCAAGAGCGACCCCCACTCACTGGGCCGCTGGCGCGTGAACGGCACATTGCCCCACATCGATGCTTGGTACGAGGCGTTCGGCATCACTCCCGAGCACAAGCTCTACATCCCTGCAGAGAAGCGTGCACAGGTGTGGTAACAACCTGATATGAAAACAACAACAGCCCCCGACTCCACAGAGTCGTCGGGGCTGTTTTCTTTACCCTTACGGTTCGCCCAGGAACTTGACAATCTTCTTCACTTGACTTCGGGTGAGCACGCGCTCGTTGCCTCTGTAGCCCAGTAGCTTCAACGAAGCTTTCAAGTTGCGTGTCTTCTCAATCTCTTCCCGAAAAGCCCGAGCAACAGTTCTCGGGTCTCTGTCGGGGTAATACAGCTCGGCCAATTCGCCGAAGCCGTATTCTCTAATCTGAAACTTGTTCATTTTTTTTTGAGTTGTGGGTTATGAGCCAACGGCCAATAGCCAAATTGAGTGCGCATTTAATTGACTGCTGACTGCTGACTGCTTTTTACGTATACGCCGCGCTCCGAGCCCCTTGACACCTTCTTGCGCCTCATCCAATTATCAATCATTGGCTTTGCGTCACTACTCATCCCCATCGACTTGCGCATGTCAACCACCTGCTTTTTGGTAAATTCTCGGGGGAGCATGTCGAGCAGGCTTTTGGGGCCACGCTGCAGGGCTTTCTCCTCGCCTTCGAGGTCGGCATGGAGCATGTCTCCGAAGAAGCGCATCTTGCACCACAGGTCATACTTGACCGTCCATGCGGCAAAGTCGGCTATCGGCTGGCTCCACTGCATGCCGTTCATCACGTAGAGCAGCATGGCGCGGAAGAAGCCCATGAGCACGGCACGGTGCGAAATCTGAGCATACACCTCGTCTTCCATCTCCTCGGCAAAGTCGGCCAGCTCATCGCAGAGCGCGAGTGCCCAAGCTGTAGCCTCGGGGCAATGGATGTCGCCACTGCAGGTGTTGAGAGCATCGATGTAGGGCTGCAGCTCCTTGGCAAAGGTCTCCCCATATTGCCCGAAGGTGGGGCGGTTGCGTCCGTAGGTGCCCTTCTCCTTGATGATGGTGGCGAAGGACACACGCGAGAGGGTACCGTCGGCAATGTTGCGGGCAAAGAACTTGCGCACTCGCTGAATAGTAGACGAGGCATTCCAGTTCCAGCGCACGCGCACCTTGGCGTTCACGGCATTGGCTGCCACGCGCACCTGCCCATACTTGCCGCAATCGAACGCGAGGCGCAGGATGGCGCTCACGGAGTTGCCCTGCGTGTTGGTCTTCAAGGCATTGAGTAGCTCAATCTCGTCCATCTGCGTGTAGAGGAAGTGTCCGTTGGCATCGGCCAGCGCCTGCACGAAAGCCGCATTGGTCATGTCGGGGTCGAGCACCTGCATCACCAGCCCTTGGGGTCGCTCGGGCTTCTCCTGCGTGGATGACACGCGGTTGTAAGAGCCCTTCCACTCATTGAGGCGCTTGCGCGAGACTTCGTCGCGCGCCTCCATGTCGGCAATGATGTAATCGATGGGAGCGTTCACAGCACTCTTACCAGTCGACAGCTCCGCCACGAGCACGTTCATAAACGTTGGCTCATAGAGGCGTCCATCCCAGTAGGAGAAGCGCGTGCCCTGCAGATGCGCTCCGAGAGGTGGGAACACCGCCATGGCTACTGCCGGGCGCATGCGCTGGGGAGTGCGCGAGGTGAGCAGTTCTATCGGCTCGGGGAGCGTGGCAGGCATGGCCGGAGGCGTGGCAATTGACAATTCACAATTGACAATTGACAATTCGCCTTGCGCTACGCGCAGGGCGCGAGCGA
The DNA here is from genome assembly GCA_947367415.1 of uncultured Bacteroidales bacterium. Lineage (GTDB taxonomy): Bacteria > Bacteroidota > Bacteroidia > Bacteroidales > Bacteroidaceae > UBA1189. The sequence goes on along the minus strand of CANBEE010000216.1, from coordinate 680 downwards.
GCGTAGCAGGCACTTCACGGCTCATGGGGCGGTTGACGGCACTCTGCACCGTGGCGCGATGTTTCTGCGGGTCTTCACCGTAGGTGGGCAGGATGCTCGCCACCCATGCTGCATCGTCGTTGCAGATGTAGCGCAGGTTGCACGCCATGGAGAAGATGAAGGCATTGCGTGCACCGTGCTCGGGACGGCCGCCCAGCTGCTCTTCCAATCTTTTTATTATTTCTTCATACTCCACACCATTGTAGTCGGTGGGGAAGGTGGTATCATACCCCCTCCGCTCCATTCCGTTTACACTACACTCCGCTCCCTTCGGGTCCTCCGTCGCGCAGAGCACTGCGCTCCCCTCACTCGGCACGGCTTGGCATTTAGCCAATCCTCTAAAAGACCTTGTTACGCCCCCTGTCTCAGAGGGACAGTTCTCTTTGGTTTGTTTCATCGCGGAGCCATCAGCGGAAGGACTATCTGAAAGAACTGTCCCCTCTTTAAGGGGGACGAGTGAAGCGGAGCATGGCGTAGCGGAACGGAGGGGGTCTGTACCCGCACCACCCCACAAACTCCCATCCGGATAATCACTTGCCTCGGGCAGCTCCCCGAACAGCAGGCTCGGGTTCTAGGAGAGGATTTCCTTGTGCATGGGTGCAAAGGAGAGGCGCGAGATGTCCTTGCACACGGCATCAAAC
>CANBEE010000215.1 GCA_947367415.1 uncultured Bacteroidales bacterium | reverse complement strand
TAGCCTCAGCGAGTGCGTAGTATGCTGTTGCATTACCCGGTATCAGATCGGTATCGTAGAGTTCGGTTGATACGAACATGTAGGCATTGGGGCTCACTTGATAGCACGCGTTAAATGCGGCACCAAAGTAGTACTTTCCCGCTCCGAGATGTATGCAACGATAAATGCGTGCGTTTGACAGGTCGCCCTCCTGGTTGTTGCCGGCATCATTCCATACACCAAGCATGAGGGCATCTCTACCCTCATACTTATCAAGTCCCTGCTTGGTACCATCACCCCCATTGGGAATACAAAAATTCTCTACCGTCCAGTGTTCAGGTTTGCCGAAACGTTGCTCCCCACCTTCAGCACGAGTAAAATCGGATGCTTCAACGAGATACTCTACGGTGATATCTTCGTAGGGCATATTGGCGGGGGGACCACCCTGAATCTTGGCAGTGGCAAGATATGCCTCCCATTGAGTCTTCATCTTATAGTATAGATCCAGTTGTTCCTCTAGAGTCAGAGTAGCCAATTCATCCATCCACGCATAGCACTGATCAAACATACTTTCCCATGCTGTACGGTCATAATAACCCGTATTTTCACCTAAATAGTCCTCCATGGCCGCCAGTGTTGCATCCATTTCGAAAAGGAACTCTTCGAGGTTCTCATCAGGGAGCAGGTACAATGCCACTTGTTCGGCACGGAACTCTTGAGTAGAAGCCCCGCTGAGGTCGGCTTGGAAACCAATATACACATCTTGCTCTTCTTCCAATTTGAACCATAGTCCGCATAGCTGGCGGTCTTCGGTAACACTGTTGATGGGATAATAGGCTATAGATTTATCGGGTATGTCGGCCGTGGAAGTCAACGCTGTAGATACAAACATATATGCATCGGCACCTATGCCATAGCGTGTATTGTAGCCAGCGCCAAAATAGTACTTTCCTGCATCGAGATGTATCTTACGGTATATGCGGGCATTGGCAAGGTCGCCTTCCTGATTGTTTGCAGCATCGTTCCATACGCCCAGCATAAGCGCATCGTTACCCGAATAGCTGTCGAGTCCCTGCTTCACTCCATCGTTTCCGTTGGGAATGCTAAAATTTTCCACTGTCCAGTAATAGGGCTTGCCGAAACGCAATCCATCACCTGCTTCGCGTGTAAATGCGTTGGCTTCAATCAGCATCTCTGCTGTCAGATCTTCACTGAACTCTCCTTTAAACTTGCCGCCTTTGTTGACGCCATTGGCTTTGAAATCCCGGTATGCTGCTAATAGAGCTTCCTTGGCAGCGGTGGCCTCCTCACCAGAGACATCGGCTGTAACTTCCTTAGCTTTTGCTAAAGCCTCGCGCAAGGTGGGGATTGCCTGCAAACTGGGTTTTCCTGTGTTGTAAAGGTTGGCCTCCTCTGCTACAGTATTGAGATATGTTGCTACGGCCTCAATGACAGCCTGTAACTCCTCGTAAGGAGCAACACTCACCTCCTCGATTGTGATGGCCAGTACAGGTGCTATCTCATTAGGATGTTCGGCAGGTAATGTCACAGTGAGTCCATTGATACCTTGTGTATAATCTACACTTCCATGTCCCAACAGTTCTACACCTGTAACCTTGCCACTATAGTATTCAGATGTAATGGAGAAGCTCTCAAAGGTAAACTTCTCACTGCTGGGCCATGCCATGATGGTGGCATATATCTTACCATCCTTCTGTACGTAGCGTACGTCGCGGGCCGAGTAGTTCTGTCCCTCATTGAATCCTTGCGCATTCATCGGATTGCTGGCCTCGGCCAAGGGTCCCTCGCCGAAAGTCTTCCATGTGCGTGTACCGTATACCGACTCGCTATTGATATCCATCCAGGCTTTGATATCGGCCAATACGGCCTCCTCCTTCTCATCGATGGTACCATCGCTCTTGATGGGCACTGAGAGTAGCAGGTTGCCATTCTTCGATACGATGTCTACAAGCATGCGCACCACCAAGGCAGCACTCTTGTATCCATTGTTGTTGTATACACCCTGATCATAGTGCCAACTACCGATGCAGGTGCAGGTCTGCCAATACTTTTCCTGCATACGGTCGGGGATACCGCGTTCCACGTCCCACAGCATATACTTCTTCTGATCGGCATCGAGCTGCTTGCCTGTGACTACCACCTGTGGAGTACCTCCGTTTTGTGCCGCACTCTTATTGTAGTAGTGTGTGAGGATATTCTTGCCTATATTGTCGTCGCATCCATAGAATGGCATAGCCGTATCATCAAAGTATATCATGTCGGGCGCATAGTCGTTGATGCATTGGAGCACGCGGTTCTGAAACTTCAGCTTATATTCCTCTGAGGGAAGCGATGCGCCATTACCCCATTCCCATTGGCTATGTATGGTTCCAGACTCACGCCATCCATTGCTGGGGATATGATTCTGTGCATACAATTCCTGCGGGTCATAACCCTTCCACCATTTCTCTGTGCCGTCGGCATTGAGGGTATAGCCATCCTCCTTGGTGAGATTGCCATCGTATTCCTGCGAAGGCTCCAACCAAGTCCAAGCATGGCTGGCATGCATACTCACACCAAGGGGCAGCCCCACCTTCTTGCAAGCATCGCTCCACTCCTTGAGCAAGTCGCGCTTGGGACCCATGTTTACCGAGTTCCATTCCTGATAGGGGCTGTTCCAAAGGTCAAAATTGTCATGATGGTTACCCAGTGCCATAAAGTAACGTGCCCCCACACTATGATACAGTTCGATTAGTTTCTCGGGATTCCAGTTCTGTGCTTTCCAGTCGTTGCACAGCTCCTTGAGTCCAAACTCAGCAGGATCGCCAAAGTGTTCCCAGTGCCAGTTCTGCTGCCCCGACCCCATATAATACATGAATCGGGCATACCAGTCGCCAGCCTCAGCGTGACACTGCGGTCCCCAGTGAGCCCAAATACCAAATTTGGCATCCATAAACCACTCGGGACATTCCCACTGGTTGAGCGAGCTCCACTCGGGTTTATAGCTACCCGTCATCACCTCCACGTCGGTCTTCTGCGCATAGCCTGCGATACAGGCTGCTGCCAGCATTGCTGACAATAGCTTTTTCTTCATAGTAGCATGTCTCATAATTGATAGTTTATTTATTGTTGTTTGAATATTCTTCATAATCGTTCGCCCACATCATATACTCACCGCAAAGATATATAACAATATTATTCCGCCATGTCATTATTATGCGAAAGAATAGGACAATATATCGTCATGCTTTTTTGTGTATCAATAATAATCCTTACATTTGTCATGAAAATCGTTAAGTCAACCTAAGAAAAAACGCTATCACTATGAAAATACCTATCGAGTCGCTCAACCTCATCATGATCAATGTAGGATTTGCACGTCACCATGCCGATTGGAATTGGAAAGATGTATCGTCACCCTTCACGCGCCTGTTTCTCGTGACCGAAGGCGAGGCCAAGCTACACCTGCCTGGAAGCGTAGTGACGTTGCGTCCCGGAAATGCCTACATGGTACCCGCCTACGTGACACACAGCTATGAATGCCACGGCGACTTTGCGCTCTACTACTTACACGTGTACGAGGGATTCAAGAATGAAACCGATATACTCGATGCCTATGAGTTCCCCACCACTGCAAAGGTCTGCGATATGGACAGAGAGCTGTTTGCTCACATATGTGCCCTCCACCCCCATGCGGCACTTCCGTCGAGCAACCCCGACACGTACAACAACACCGTCTGTATGGCCGACAGTATCGAACGTTACCACGCCCTCCCGCTCCACGACAAGATGCGCCTACGCGGCTTTGCCCTCACCCTTTTCGCGCAGTTCGTGGAACATGCCCGACCGCGAGTATGGACTCGCGACAAACGCATCATCCGTGTTGTGAATCATATACAGAGCCATATTTTCGACACGCTGTCAGTTGACGAACTGGCCTCTATAGCCTGCATCACCAAGAACTATTTCATACAGCTCTTCACCCACACCTTGGGGATGTCGCCCGTACGCTACATCAACCGCAAGAAGATAGAGCGTGCCCAGCTCATGCTACTCACCGAGCAGGTGCCCGTGAAGGAGGTGGCCTACCGGCTGGGCTTCAGCGACCACTCCTACTTCATCCGACTCTTCCGCCAAACCGTGGGCATCAGTCCGCAGGAGTACCGCAAACGCAACGGGAGGGGGTAGACACCCCATACGGTGGCTTTGCCGGTGAATATACAGAGATAGACTTGCTTTGTATACATATTAGCCATATCTTTGCACCTGTTAATTTATGGACAATTATATCACAAAACAAATATTATGAAACACACAAGTCTACTGGCCCTGTTGGCGGCCGCAATGATGATGACATCGTGCACCACGAAGAGTACACAAAACCTTGATTTCGCAGGCTACCTCTTTGCCTACTTCGAAGGAGGCGGCGACCCGCACCAGCAGGAGCAGCTGCGCTTTGCCGTGAGCGAGGATGCCATGAACTGGCACGCACTGAA
>CANBEE010000214.1 GCA_947367415.1 uncultured Bacteroidales bacterium | reverse complement strand
ATAGACGAGGTGCCCACCCTACTCTTCGACCACCAGCAGATGGTCGACCAAGCCCGCCTGCTGATGAAGACCCAGGCTGCCACGAAGCCTATCGGCTTCAACCTGCTGCCCGAGTTCTTCACCCTCACCCAGCTGCAGAGCCTCTACGAGGCTATCAACGGTGAGCCTATGGATAAACGGAACTTCAGAAAGCGTGTAGCCGAGATGGACTATATAGAGAAGACCAAGCTCATCGACAAGACCTCGTCGAAGCGCGGTGCATCGCTCTATAAGTTCAACCAAGAGGACTACAAGAAATCACTCAAGTTTAAGATTTAAATTTAATACATATATTTAAAAAGGTATATAGTATGTTAGAAGAACTCAAACAAAAGGTATTCCAAGCCAACCTCGACCTTGTAAAGCAAGGCCTGGTAATCTTCACATGGGGTAACGTGTCAGGTATCGACCGTGAAAAGGGTTTGGTAGTCATCAAGCCCAGCGGTGTGAGCTACGATGACATGAAGGCATCAGACATGGTGGTAGTAGACCTCCACACTGGTGAGGTTGTAGAGGGTGATCTCAATCCCTCATCAGACACACCTACCCACCTGGTGCTCTACCGCGAATTCCCCAACATACAAGGTGTAGTACACACTCACTCTACCTATGCTACCGCTTGGGCGCAGGCTGGTAAGGATATCCCCAACATCGGCACCACACACGCCGACTACTTCTACAAGGATATCCCCTGCACCGATGCCATGACTAAGGAGGAGGTAGAGGGCGACTACGAGCTTGAGACAGGTAACGTCATCGTAAAGCGCTTCGAGGGTATCAACCCCGACCACACCCCCGGTGTATTGGTAAAGAACCACGGTCCCTTCTCATGGGGTACAAGTCCAGCCAATGCGGTATACAACGCCAAGGTGATGGAGCAGTGCGCTAAGATGGCATACATCGCATTCACGCTCAACCCCGAGACAACGATGAATCCTCTCCTCGTAGAGAAGCACTACAATCGTAAGCATGGTCCGAACGCTTACTATGGTCAGAAAGGACAAAAACATTAATAAAATAGTAGGACTAAACAATTAGTATTAACCGAGATAAGTGAGGATGTGGTTATGCGAGCAATAAATTCTCCATTTTCCATTCTCCATTATCCATTAAACAAAAGAATTATGTTTGAAAATTATGAAATTTGGTGGGTCACTGGAGCACAGTTGCTTTACGGTGGCGAGACAGTAAAGATCGTAGATGGCCACTCTAAGGAGATGGTTGATGGTCTTAACAATAGCGGTATCATTCCCGTAAAGGTAGTTTATAAGGGCACAGCCAACTCTTCTAAGGAGGCCGAGGCAGTGATGAAGGCTGCCAACAACGAAGCGAAGTGCGTAGGTGTAATCACATGGATGCACACTTTCTCACCCGCTAAGATGTGGATCAAGGCATTGCAGACTCTGCAGAAGCCCCTCCTCCACTTCCACACACAGTACAATGCCGAGATTCCTTGGGAGACCATCGACATGGACTTCATGAACCTCAACCAGTCAGCACACGGCGACATCGAGTTCGGTCACATCTGCACTCGCATGCGTGTACCCCGCAAGGTGGTTTGCGGCCACTGGAAGAGCCAGGAGGCACAAGAGAAGATTGCCGTTTGGGCACGTGTATCAGCTGGTGTAGCTGATGCTAAGAACACACGCTGCCTCATGTTCGGTATGAACATGAACAATGTTGCCGTTACCGATGGCGACCGCGTAGAGTTTGAGCAGCGCATGGGTTATCACGTTGACTATTACCCCGTATCATCACTCATGGAATACTTCAAGAAGGTGACTGACGCCGAGGCCGATGCACTCGTTGAGGAGTACAAGAAGCTCTACGAGATCAAGATCGACGAGAGCGGCGAAGAGGTATACTGGGAGAAGGTGAAGAACGCAGCTAAGGCTGAAATCGCACTCCGCCGCGTATTGGCAGATGAGGGTGCTACTGCCTTCACCACCAACTTCGACGACCTTGGTGATGCTGACATCAACGATCCTAACTTTGTAGGCTTCGACCAGATCCCCGGCCTCGCTTCACAGCGCTTGATGGCTGAGGGTATCGGTTTCGGTGCTGAGGGCGACTGGAAGACCGCTTGCCTCTGCCGCACATTGTGGGTTATCCAGCAGGGTATGCCTAAGGGTTGCTCATTCCTCGAGGACTACACACTCAACTTTGCAGGCAACCAGTCATCATGTCTCCAGAGCCACATGCTCGAGATCTGCCCCGATATCGCTGTAGAGGAGAAACCCAAGCTCGAGGTACACTTCCTCGGCATCGGTATCCGCAAGCAGCAGACCGCTCGTCTCGTGTTCACCTCTAAGACCGGTTATGGTATCAAGGCTACCATCGTAGACCTCGGTAACCGCTTCCGCCTTATCTCACAGGAGGTAGAGTGCATCGAGCCCAAGCCCATGCCTAACCTCCCCGTAGCATCGGCTCTCTGGATTCCTCAGCCCACATTCGAAATCGGTGCTGGTGCATGGATCCTCGCAGGCGGTACACACCACAGCGCATTCTCATACGACATCAACGAGGAGTACTGGGAAGATTTCGCAGAGATCGTAGGCATCGAGTACATCAAGATCAACAAGGAGACCACCATCAGCAACTTCAAGCAGGAGCTCCGCAACAACGAGATGTACTACATGTTGAGCAAGGCGTTGAGATAATGAATTAAACAAGCGGGGACCCTCCGGAGGGTCCCTATTATAAACTTACCACTATGAGTTTAACTGCAAAACAAACTATCGAATCGGGCAAGGCCATCCTCGGTATTGAGTTCGGTTCAACACGTATCAAGGCCGTCCTCATCGACCAAGAAAACAAGCCCATCGCACAGGGTAGCCACACTTGGGAGAACCAGTTGGTTGATGGTCTTTGGACATACAGCGTAGAGGCTATCTGGTATGGCTTGCAAGATTGCTATGCCGACCTCCGCAAAAACGTAAACGAGCTCTACGACACGGAGATCGAAACACTCGCTGCTATCGGTTTCAGTGCTATGATGCACGGTTACATGGCGTTCGACAAGAGCGAGAAGATCCTCGTGCCCTTCCGCACATGGCGCAACACCAACACGGGTCAGGCTGCAGCCGCTTTGTCTGAGCTTTTCGTATACAACATCCCCTTGCGTTGGAGCATCTCACACCTCTATCAGGCTATCCTCAACAACGAGGAGCATGTGGGTGACATTGACTTCCTCACCACTCTCGCCGGTTACGTACACTGGCAGGTTACTGGCGAGCGCGTGCTCGGCGTAGGCGATGCCTCAGGTATGATTCCCGTTGATCCCGCCACCAAGAACTACTCAGCCGAGATGGTCAGCAAGTTTGACAATCTCGTAGCACCCAAGGGCTACAGTTGGAAGTTGACCGACATCCTTCCCAAGGTATTGCTCGCTGGTGAGAACGCAGGTTTCCTCACCCCCGAAGGTGCCAAGAAGCTTGACGTATCGGGCAAGCTCAAGGCAGGCATCCCCGTATGTCCTCCCGAGGGCGACGCAGGCACCGGTATGGTAGCTACCAACGCCGTCAAGCAGCGCACCGGTAACGTATCGGCAGGTACCTCATCATTCTCAATGATCGTATTGGAGAAAGACCTCTCTAAGCCCTACGAGATGATCGATATGGTCACCACTCCCGACGGTAGCCTCGTGGCTATGGTACACTGCAACAACTGTACCTCCGACCTCAACGCTTGGGTCAACCTCTTTAAGGAGTACCAAGAGCTCATGGGCATCCCCGTTGACATGAACGAGATCTACGGTAAGCTCTACAACCACGCCCTCACTGGCAATGCCGACTGCGGAGGCTTGATTTCATACAACTACATCTCTGGTGAACCCATCACCGGTATGGAGGAGGGTCGCCCCATGTTTGTACGCTCAGCCGGCGACAAGTTCAACCTCGCCAACTTCATGCGTGCGCACTTGCATGCATCGGTAGGCGTGCTCAAGATTGGTAACGACATCCTCTTCAACGAAGAGAAGATCCGCGTAGACCGTATCACCGGTCACGGCGGCCTCTTCAAGACCAAAGGCGTAGGTCAGCGCGTACTTGCTGCAGCCATCAACTCACCCATCTCTGTGATGGAGACCGCAGGTGAAGGTGGTGCATGGGGTATGGCACTGCTCGGCTCTTACTTGGTAAACAATCCCAAGGGCATGTCTCTCGAAGACTATCTCGAGGAGGTAGTATTCGGTGGCAACACCGGCGAGGAGATTGCTCCCACCAAGGAAGAAGTAGCAGGCTTCAACGCATACATTGAGAACTACAAGGCCTGCCTGCCCATCGAGGCTGCAGCCGTACAGGCCAAGAAGTAATCCATCAGGAGTTCAGGAGGCAACATTGCCTCACTCCTATAGATTAAAAAATCAGAGGTCGGCACTCTCACGAGTACCGGCCTCTACTGTCGAATTAAGGGTTAGAATTGTTCAAGAAGCTAAAGCTCTTTCGAGTAGCTTAGAATCCGCTATTCTCCCACCCAGCGATAGTAGTGACTGCTCTTGGGCACCAGCGCAAGCTTACCC
>CANBEE010000213.1 GCA_947367415.1 uncultured Bacteroidales bacterium | reverse complement strand
GTAACACACTACCCCGACGAGTTGCCCTCGTGCATCACACATCATAAGAAATTGTAAAATTGCTTGCATTTTTCGCAACGGTATTGTAACTTCGCGGCAACATAATCTTATAAACTCTAAAATTGTAATTACATGAAAGCTTTGAACAAGGAGACGGCACAGAAAAACATCCGTCCAGAAAAGGTGATTCAGTTTGGTGAGGGTAACTTCCTCCGTGCTTTTGTAGATTGGATAATCTTCAATATGAATGAAAAGACCGACTTCAACGGTAGCGTAGTCGTGGTACAACCGATCGAGAGAGGTATGATAGATATGCTTAACGGACAGGACTGTCTCTACCACGTCAACCTGCAGGGTCTTGACAACGGGGAGCCCGTGAACAGCCTGACCAAGATTGATGTCATCAGCCGCGCTCTGAATGCTTATACCCAGAAAGATGAATTCATGCACTTGGCAGAGCAACCTGAGATTCGCTTTGTAATCTCCAACACAACAGAGGCCGGTATTGCCTTTGACCCCTCATGCAAACTGACCGACAAGCCTGCATCATCATACCCCGGCAAGCTGACACAGTTGCTCTATCATCGCTATGAATATTTCAAGGGCGACATGACCAAGGGACTCATCGTATTCCCCTGTGAGCTCATCTTCCTCAATGGCCACAAGCTCAAGGAGTGCATCCTCCAGTACATTGAGCTGTGGAACCTTGGTGAGGACTTCAAGAACTGGTTCCTCAATGCTTGCGGTGTGTATGCAACATTGGTTGACCGTATCGTACCGGGCTTCCCCCGCAAGGAAATCGACGACATCAAGGCTAAGCTTGGCTACGATGACAACATGGTTGTTCAGGGTGAGTTCTTCCACCTTTGGGTCATCGAGGCACCTGCCGAGATTGCCAATGAGTTCCCTGCCGACAAGGCTGGTCTCAACGTGCTCTTCGTTCCTTCTGAGGAGCCTTACCACGAGCGCAAGGTGACACTGCTCAACGGTCCTCACACCGTGCTCTCACCCGTAGCCTACCTGTCAGGCGTGAATATCGTACGCGATGCATGCCAGCACCCTGTTATTGGCAAGTATATTAATAAGGTTATGTACGAAGAGCTCATGGAGACCCTCAACTTGCCTAAGGAGGAGCTGCAGAAGTTTGCCGGCGATGTACTCGAGCGTTTCGTCAACCCATTCGTCGACCATCAGGTGACCAGCATCATGCTCAACTCGTTCCCCAAGTACGAGACACGCGACCTCCCAGGCCTCAAGACCTACTTGCAGCGTAAGGGTGAGCTTCCCAAGGGCCTCGTATTGGGCCTCGCAGCCATCATCACCTATTACAAGGGCGGTGTACGCGAAGACGGTGCAGAGATTGTTCCCAACGACGCTCCTGAAATCATGGCACTGCTCAAGGATCTATGGGCTACAGGTGACACCCGCAAGGTGGCCGAAGGTGTACTTGCCGAGGAGAGCATCTGGAAGAGCAACCTCAACGAGATTCCTGGTCTTACCGATCTCGTAGTGAAGTATCTCGACAGCATCCAGGCTGTAGGTATGCTCGAAACCGTAAAGACTATTCTCTAATAGTATATATAATAAGTAACATGAGAGGGTGTGTCATGAGTATGGCACACCCTCTTTTATTAGTCCAAACCAACCCTACAGCGCTTTTTCTCCACATATCTCTATCATAATCCCAATATTTTATGTAATTTTGTCAACTCAAAAAATAATACAACAGATTGTGGCTAGAAAGAAAAAAGAGCTCCCACTCCTGGAGCAAGTGACGATAACAGACGTTGCAGCTGAAGGCAAGGCCTTGGCACGCGTGAATGATATGGTAGTGTTTGTGCCCTATGTAGTGCCGGGCGATGTGGTGGACCTTCAAGTGAAGCGCAAGAAGCATAGCTATGCCGAAGCAGTAGCCGTGAAGTTCCATGAATACTCACCGCTGCGAAGCGAGCCATTCTGCAAGCACTTCGGAGTATGTGGAGGATGCAAGTGGCAGTGCCTCAAGTATGAGGAGCAGTTGCGATACAAGCAGAAGCAAGTGACCGACAACCTCACTCGCATTGGCAAGATAGAATTGCCAGAGATATCCCCCATCTTGGGCTCGGAGCAGACGCGCGAGTACCGCAACAAGCTGGAATTCACCTTCAGCAACAAGCGCTGGCTCACACAGGAGGAGGTGGAGCAGGACATCAAGTACAGCCAGATGAATGCCGTGGGATTCCATATCCCTGGAGCCTTCGACAAGGTGCTTGCCATCGACGAATGCCACCTGATGGACGACATCTGCAACCGCATACGCAACGGAGTGCGCGACTATGCCTACGAGCACAACTACACCTTCTTCGACCTGCGCACCCAGGAAGGTATGCTCAGGAACATGATGATAAGGAGAGTGGATCAGGGTCCCGGACTTATGGTTGTGATGCAGTTCAAGATTGTAGACCCTGCCGAGGAGGCACAGATGAAGCAACTGCTACAATACATGGCCGAAACGTGGCCCGAGATTACATCGCTCATGTATGTCATCAACAACAAATGCAACGACACCATCGGTGACCTGCCCGTACACACCTTCAAGGGCAACGACCATATCATTGAAGAGATGGAGGGACTGAAGTTCAAGGTAGGCCCCAAGTCGTTCTATCAGACCAACACGCGCCAAGCCTACAATCTTTATAAGGTAGCACGCGACTTTGCCGGACTCACAGGCAACGAACTCGTCTACGACCTCTACACCGGCACCGGTACCATAGCCAACTTCGTATCACGCCAGGCAAGCAAGGTCATCGGCATCGAGTACGTGCCCGAAGCTATTGAGGATGCCAAGGTGAACTCGGCGCTCAATGGCATCGACAACACGCTCTTCTTTGCTGGCGACATGAAGGATATCCTTAACCAGGAGTTCATCAACGAGTATGGCCGACCTGACGTCATCATCACCGACCCCCCAAGAGCCGGTATGCACAACGACGTCATCGACACCATCCTCTTTGCCGAGCCCAAGCGCATCGTCTATGTGAGCTGTAATCCCGCCACGCAAGCTCGCGACCTCAGCCTGCTCGACGTGAAGTACAGGGTCACCCGAGTGCAGCCCGTCGACATGTTCCCCCACACCCATCATGTAGAAAACGTGGTACTCTTGGAATTGAAGTAAATAATCCCTCTCAGCAAAACTCAAAACTTATTTTTTACAGATTATAAATCGTCCACAAGCAACTACGCAGAACCCCAATAAAAGATTATGAAAAAACGCGGAAATCTGCTCTTCCTCCTGTTCCTCATCATAGGAACCGTCATCATACTGAGCAAGAGCAAACCGACCTATCGTACACAACAGGGTAAGATATTCGGCACACTCTACACCGTGACCTACGAGCATAATGCCGACCTGCAAGCCCATATCGTAGGAGCCATGCAGGCGGTCGACAATTCACTGTCACCATTCAACAAGCGCTCTATCATCACCCACGTCAACAACAACGACACCATCACCGTTGACACCCTCTTCGCCGAGGTATTCCGTAATGCCCAAATCGTATACGAGGAGAGCCATGGAGCCTTTGACCCTACGGTGGCACCGCTTGTCAATGCCTGGGGCTTCGGCTTCAAGAATGGTATTGAGGTGAACACATCGACCATCGACAGCCTTCGCAGCCTCATAGGCATGAACCGCATCAACCTCAGCAATGGCCACGTAGTGAAGGACGACCCTCGCATCATGCTCGACTTCAGCGCCATAGCCAAAGGCTACGGCAGCGACCGCGTGGCCCGCGTGCTCGATAGCTGTGGGGTAAAGAACTATATGGTAGAGATAGGAGGCGAAGTTGTAGTAAAGGGAAGCAACCGCCACGGCAACCCCTGGGGCATTGGCATCAACAAGCCCATCGACGACTCACTATCGGCCAATCAAGAGCTACAGACCGTGCTACGTCTCCAGGACTGTGCCATCGCCACCTCGGGCAACTACCGCAACTTCTATTATAAAGATGGTGTAAAGTATGCCCACACTATCGACCCACGCAGCGGATACCCAGTACAGCACTCCCTGCTATCGGCTACCGTGATTGCCGACAACTGCATGCGTGCCGATGCACTTGCCACAGCCTTCATGGTGATGGGGGTAGATTCGGCCATGGCCTACTGTGAACGCCACCCTGAGATTGACGGCTACTTCATCGTAGCAGCCGATAGTGGACGCCACGAAGTGAGGCAGTCGTTCCCTGCTGAGAAATACCAATGAAAACCACACTCATAATATGGTAACCCAATCTCAACACTGATAGCTTATAGTTCTTACCTTATTTTTTCTTTTTCCTGAACTCCCAAGGGGCGATTCGGTACGAGTCGCTCCACAATCCTTTTTTGCTCTTGCGAGCTTGTGATTCAGCGGCTCTATATTTCTCTAATTGGTCGTACTCTATAAATTGCCATGCCATACCAGCCTTAAGCATCTCTGTTCCCACATCTTTATTTTCTGGAGTGAAAACATAAGCGATATAGCGCCCCCAACCATCTTGTTTTTGAACATCTACAGTTATAGTTTTACCAAAAATTAAAGATGAAAGGTATTC
>CANBEE010000212.1 GCA_947367415.1 uncultured Bacteroidales bacterium | reverse complement strand
TCATCCTTATGTGATGAGTGCGACACTCCTTTACAACAACATCGGTGGCGAGGGACGCCTCAAGTGCGAGTACTACCCCGAACGCGACGGCAAGCCCCTGACGGCTCCCCTCGGCCTCATGGAACATGCCGACAAGGACCGCCGCTACACGAAGCTCGACATGATCTATGTGAAGCAGTGAGAGGAGTTCGAAAATTGAACTCCATGAAATAGAATATCCCCCGGCTACAAAGTCGGGGGATATGCGTTTCCGTCGGTTTTAATTTTCATTCACCAACACCCTCACCTCACTCTCGGGCAGATGCCCGCTACGGATGCGCCACTCCTGCGGATAGAGATTATTGGCGCGGTTGCCGATGTTCTTGACAAAGCCGAGAGGGATGTTGCGGTAGGTGACGATGACAAAGCCACGCGGCATGTCAGAGGGGAGCGCAATGGCCTCGCGGCGCAAGTAGCGCAAGGCATCGGCATAGCTGAGCTCGCAACGGGCAAAGGCATCGGGGCGGAGCGCCGTGCTCATAGCCAGTTCGTGGGCAGGGAGTGCGTCGCGCCCCTTGAGCTCGGCCAGGGTGATGCCCGCCTTCAGCACATACAACCGCTCACTCAAAGTCGCATGCAGCTCCTCCATATCGGTGGGGAGAGCCACCACATCCGTATCCTGCACCTTGAAGGTATAGTCACCCGTCGTGAGCCACCCCTTGCACTCGGCAGGCACAGGCATGGTGGGGCGCTTGGCCTTCTCCTTCTTGCCTCGCTTCGCCTTGGGCGCGTCGCCCTGATGCTCGGGGGCATCGGCAGGCTTGCGCAGGGCTGCAAGGAAGAAGCCCTCGCCACGTGTGCGGCCAGGGAGGAAGCGATAGGCATGAGCCACATCGGGGACAAGGCTCGGCGTGATGCCCCACGAGGGGGCGGTCTCTATAGGCAGTAGCGTGGCTCCCAGCTCGTCCATCATCCAGCGCACATTCTCCTCGTCCTCAGCGGTATTGAAGGTGCAGGTGCTATAGATGAGCAAGCCTCCGGGGCGTAGTGTAGGCCATATATCCGTGAGGATGTCGCGCTGGCGCTGCCAGCACACGGCAACGTTCTCGGGGCTCCATTCGGCCACTGCCGTCTCATCCTTGCGGAACATGCCCTCTCCACTGCAGGGAGCGTCCACGAGGATAAGGTCAAAGAGCGGCCCCAGGGGCGTAAAGTCGGCAGGATAGTTCGATGTCATCATGCAGCGCGGATGTCCCCACTTGGTGATATTCTCGGCCAATACCTGTGCACGGGGGCGCATCACCTCATTGGACACGAGCACACACTCGTCGGGCAGGAGCGAGCGCAAAAGCGTGCTCTTGCCACCCGGAGCCGCGCAGAGGTCGAGGGCCACGCGAGCCGTGCCGAGGTGTTGCCTCACCGCCTGCTCCACAAACATCGACGAAGCCTCCTGCACGTAGTAGCTACCCGCGTGCAGCAGAGGGTCGAACGTGAATGCCGGACGCTCAGGCAGGTAATACCCCTCAGCGGCCCACGGCACACGCTCGTAGGGCACCCCCTCCGACCATTTATCCCGGTTGACACGGATACTCACAGCAGGCTCGCCAAGCAAAGCCTCGCGAAAAGCCTCATAGTCGGCGCCAAGCAACTGGCGCATGGTGTGTTCGAAAGACGCAGGTAAATCCATTGATTATGCTTTATTGCACAAAAGTACGCAAAGTTTTTCAGAAATCCCCCAACAGGCCTACACACAATTCATTTTGACTTGACAATTTATTCGATTTACACTACAGGTTTATCCGATTGGGCTTCGCAATTCCTAAATCAAAGCTTATGATTTAGTATTCAGTGCTTATGATTTACTATTCATAAACTTTTGAACAGATATTCAGAACTTATGATTTGGAAATCCTACAAAGATTATGTAACTTTACAAGCATAACAAGAGAAGTTATCAACAAACCCAATAAAAACAATCACCTTTCCCACATGAAAAGAATCATTATCGCACTGGCCCTGATACTGGGCACACTCACCACAGAGGCGCAAGCCCAACAAGACACTGCACCTGACAACCTCGCGGCACTGATGCCTATGCCCAATCGGGTGGAGCAGCAGAAGGGGCGTCCGTTCCGCCTCATCGAGGGGCGCACCGCCATCAGCTACGCGGGCGACTCACTGGAGTTTGTAGCTCATACGCTGGCTGACATCATTGAACGACGCACCGGCGTAAGAGTGAGCACCGCCGCTCAGGGCAAGCGAGCAGACATCGCCCTATCCATAGACCCTTCGCTACCGGGAAGCGAGCACTACCGCATCGAGGTGTCGCACCGCGGCATCGCACTGAGCGGAAGCACCGCCGCGGCACTCTTCCGGGGAGCGATGACCATAGACCAGCTCCTCATGGGCGACATCGTGGCCACGGCACGCGATGAGGTGAGCCCCATCGTCATCGACGATGCACCCCGCTTCGGGCACCGCGCCATCATGCTCGACCCGGCACGCCACTTCCTGCCCGTAGAGGATGTCAAGTTCTTCATCGACCAGATGGCCAAGTACAAGTACAACGTGCTGCAACTGCACCTTACCGACGACCAAGGATGGCGCGTGGCAATACATAGCCATCCCCGACTGGCAAGTTCCCAGCACTACACGCAAGAGGAGCTGCGCGACATCATTGCCTATGCAGCCCAGCGACATATAGAGGTAATCCCCGAAGTGGACATACCAGGACACACGGTGGCCATACTGGCTGCTTACCCCGAGCTGAGCTGTGCGCACCTGACGAGCGACACGGTCATCGTGGGCGAGACGACCAACCGCATGGTATGCGCCGCCAATGCCAAGAGCTATGAGGTGCTGACCGATGTGATAGGCGAACTGGCCACCCTGTTCCCCTCGCCATATATCCACCTCGGAGGCGACGAAGCCGCCGTACCGGCCAACTGGGCACAATGTGAACGGTGCCAGGCGATGATGCGCGAGCGAGGCTACACGAAGGCCACGGAGCTGATGACACCCTTCTTCGACCGCATACTGCAAGCCGTACGCGAGCAGGGGAAGAAAGCCATTCTCTGGTGCGAGCTCGACAACATATACCCGCCTGCCAACGATTACCTCTTCCCCTACCCCAAGGATGTGACGCTCGTCACCTGGCGCTACGGACTTACACCCACGTGCCAAAGGCTGACCCATGAGCATGGACATCGGCTCATCATGGCACCGGGCGAACATGCCTACCTCGACTATCCCCAATGGAGGGGCGACCTCCCTGAATTCAACAACTGGGGCATGCCGCTCTCCACACTGGAGAACTGCTATAAGCTCGACCCCGGCTATGGCCGCCCTGCTGAAGAGCAGAGCCACATACTGGGAGTGATGGGCACGCTATGGGGCGAGGCCATCAAAGACATCAACAGAGCCACCTACATGGCTTTCCCTCGTGCTCTCGCCTTGGCCGAAGCGGGATGGACGGAGATGCCGCAACGCGATTGGCAATCGTTCAAGGAGCGTATGTACCCCAACCTCACCGACCTGATGAAGTGCGGCGTATCGGTGCGTGTGCCCTTCGAAGTGGGAGAAAGGAGGAGGCCCTAAAATTTTTTTTTAGAAAAAATCGCCACTTTTGCAACCTGAGACGAGTTTATTACGTCTAATAGACAGATAAACCAAAAACGTTACACGATATGAAGACAAAGAACATCTTTTTGGCCATGATCATGGCTTTGATGAGTACAGCAATCTGCCCTGCACAGGAGGGCGAATCTACCAAAGAGGGCATTGCCGCAGTGGAGGAGATTGTAACAGACAACAGTACCGACAATAGCGCCAGCACCACAACAACGGCGCACAGAAGCGGGTCATGGACGGTGACCTACACGAATGATACAATAAGCAGCGATGATGCAGAGGAACTGCTGGAAGAACTATTTGAGGAGCACGAAGGACTTGCCGAGCTGATGGGAGGTTTGGCAGGAGGCTTGGCAGGCTTAGGTGCTGCTACTGGCGGATTGCTGATTGCCGCACTCGTGCTATTCTGCATATTTGGCTTACCCATCCTTGCCATCATCCTCATTGTATGGCTTATCGTCAGAGCTTCAAGGAGAAGTAGCAGCAATGCCGGACAAGCAGTTGTGCAAAACGAGGTAGACGCGACAGGCAGAGACCGTGCCCTTTTCAACAAAGGCGTAAGAAACGTATGCCTTGGCATAGGACTCGCCATCTTCCTTGGAATATGGATGGGTGACTTTGGCGTAGGCATCGGTGTATTAATCGTATGCATAGGCATTGGTGAACTGCTGGTAGACTATTTTGCCAAGAAGTAAAGGAGGCAACAACCTGAACATACCATAAAGAGCCACCTTGAGCGCCAACACTATGCACGACATCGCACTCATCAGCCAAGTACTGATATTCGGGAATCGACGAGCCTTCGACTCGCTGGTGAAGAAATATCAGGGTGCCGTGCGTGGATTCTTGCTAAGCCTCACGGCAGGCGACAATGCCTTGAGCGACGACCTTGCACAAGAGACTTTCATCAAGGCATATACGTCGCTGGAGACATTTAAAAAACGCTCAAACTTCTTAACTTGGCTCTATAGAATTGCAT
>CANBEE010000211.1 GCA_947367415.1 uncultured Bacteroidales bacterium | reverse complement strand
GGGATGTCTATGCCCAGTTTATTTCTCCCCGATGGGTGTGCCGTGTAGGTGATTACAAGACCATTGAGGAGGCCGATCAGGTGATGCGTATGCTTAAGAAATCGGGCAACTTCAAGGAAATAGCCATTCTTCCCAATCAATTGATAAATATTACGCTGTAAATTAGATAATATGAACTTGACGGACAATCCGAGCAACTATCCCGTTGATGAACGCAATCCTGAGTTAGAAGAGCACTACTGCCAGATTCTTGGGCTATTGGGCGAGGATGCAGGGCGAGAGGGTTTGACGAAAACCCCGCAGCGCGTAGCTCGTGCCATGCAGACACTTACCCGTGGCTATCGTATGGACCCTAAAGCTGTGCTCAACTCGGCAAAATTCAAGGAGGATTATAGCCAAATGGTTATTGTCAAGAATATTGATTTCTATTCCCTATGTGAGCATCACATGCTCCCTTTCTTTGGTAAGGTGCATGTGGCCTACATCCCCAATGGCTACATTACAGGGTTGAGCAAGATTGCTCGTGTGGTTGATATCTTCTCACATCGCCTACAGGTGCAGGAACGTATGACCCTGCAAATCAAGGAGTGCATACAGGAGACCCTCAATCCATTAGGTGTTATGGTTGTAGTCGAGGCACAACACATGTGTATGCAGATGCGCGGTGTCGAGAAACAGAATTCCATTACTACCACATCGGACTTCACCGGAGCCTTCAATCAGGCAAAGACTCGTGAAGAGTTCATGAACCTTATTCGTGGGTAGTTTCACCTAAGCATGCCGATAATTCCTTTGTCGTTCCATTCGTAACTATTTCGAAGCAAACAATGAAACAAGCATCACAATTGATTTTTGAGCGTAATTCAGTGGAGTTTGTCACTGTGGCAGCAGAGTATTGTGCTTTTATCGAACGTTGTGAAGGGCAGAATAGAAAAGAGTTTGTAGACACCCTGCTCAAGATTTTACCTTTATTATATATAAAGGCCTCTATGTTGCCCGAGTGTGAAGTGCTGGGCGAGGACAATCTGGAGACCTTTGTCACCGAAGACGAGTACGAGGTGATACGCATCAATTTGCAGGAGTTGCTTGCCGACCGTGATGACTATCTCGATGTGTTTGTAGAGGATATGAAGTATAGCGACACTCCCATCCGCAAGAGTATTGCCGAGGACCTCTCTGACATATACCAGGTGGTGAAGGATTTTATATGCCAATTCCGCAGCGGACTCAATGAAACGATGCACGATGCCCTGGCCCAATGCCGTGAACATTTTATATCCTATTGGGGCCAGACGTTGGTCAATACCATGCGTGCCTTGCACGAAGTGAAGTATAGCCATACGGATAATGATGAGGAGGAGGAATTTGATGATTGAAATTGCTGATAACATCTCTAAGGCTGAAATCTCACAACTTCCGCCAGTCTTGTTCGGAGGACGCGTGATAGTGATTCATTCCCTGTCAGATGTGGAGAAAGCCGTCAACTACCTTAAAGGTTTCCCGATACTTGGTTTTGATACCGAGACACGCCCCAGCTTCTCCCGGGGAAAGATGTATGACGTGTCGCTCATGCAAGTGTCTACCGATGACACCTGCTTCCTTTTTAGGCTCAATTACATTGGCATGCCTGATTCGCTTATCAACCTTCTGCAGAGCCGCCAATTGAAAGTTGGCCTTTCATTGAAGGATGATATTCATAGCCTTCATCGTAAATATAGCTTCGAGCCACAAGGCTTTCTTGATTTGCAAGCCTATGTCAAGGACATGGGAATCGAGGCGCAGAGTCTACAAAAGATCTATGCGCTGCTTTTCGGCCAGAAGATTTCAAAGTCGCAACGTCTGACCAATTGGGAAGCCGATGTGCTGACCGATCGTCAGAAAACATACGCCGCCACAGATGCCTGGGCATGCATACGTATATATAAGTACCTTGAAGAGCTGAAAAGCAAAGACAACTATCGTGTTATAGAATTGAAAAAATGATTTTGTCCGAGTATGGCGGTTCCAGCCATTCGGGCACTATTAATATAAGAAATCTAATTATGTCTAAGACTGTATATCTAAAGAAGGGAAAAGAAGAATCTCTCGGCCGTTTTCATCCATGGATTTTCTCAGGCGCTATCAATCATATTGATGGTCGCCCCGAAGAGGGTGATGTTGTGCGTGTCCTCAGTGCTGACGGACGTTTCCTTGCTGTTGGCCACATACAAATAGGTAGTATTGCTGTTCGTGTGCTTTCGTTCCTGGATGTAGCCATTGACCGTGGCTTCTGGTATGAGCGGCTCCGTGTGGCCTACGATGTGCGTAAAAGCATCGGAGTAGTACGCCCCGATTCCGATTCTACCGAGCACTCCCCATCGCTCAACAATACATATCGTCTTGTTCATGGCGAGGGTGATGGCTTGCCTGGCCTCGTGATTGATGTTTATAATCGTACGGCGGTGATGCAGGCCCATTCAGTAGGTATGCATGTTAGCCGCAAGGAGATTGCCGATGCACTCTCCGAAGTGCTCGATGGTGTAATCGATAACATCTACTACAAGTCAGAGACTACGCTAGCCTATAAGGCATCTGAAGATGGTGGCAATGGCTTCCTCAAAGGATCTTTGGCTACAGCCGACGATGTTGCCGTGGAGAACGGACTGCGTTTTCATGTCGACTGGCTTGGCGGGCAAAAGACCGGATTCTTCGTTGACCAACGCGAAAACCGAGCATTGCTTGAGCGCTACTCACAAGGCCGTAAGGTGCTCAACATGTTCTGCTATACAGGAGGTTTTTCCTTCTATGCCATGCGTGGCGGTGCCGAACTGGTCCATTCCGTTGATTCCTCTTCGCGTGCCATAGACATCACTCGGGCCAATGTGGAGCTTAACTTCCCTGACGATCCTCGTCACGAGGCATTTGCTGAAGATGCTTTCAAGTATCTCGACCGTATGGGCGACCAGTACGACCTTATCATCCTTGACCCCCCAGCCTTTGCCAAGCACAAAGATGCCCTTCGCAATGCACTTATGGGCTACCGCAAGCTCAATGCAAAGGCGTTTGAGAAGATTCGTCCAGGAGGAATCCTCTTCACCTTCTCCTGCTCTCAGGTGGTTACCAAGGATAATTTCCGTACAGCGGTGTTTACTGCTGCTGCCATGTCGGGACGTCGCGTACGTATCCTTCATCAGTTGACCCAGCCGGCCGACCATCCTGTCAGCATCTACCATCCCGAGGGTGAATACCTAAAAGGATTGGTACTTTATGTGGAATAACGCAAAATTGTTACTCCCGCATAACAAATCATAAGTAAAATCTAAAGAAATATAGTAAAAGTGTAAAAAGGTGTAATTTTTACACTTTTATTTTGCCTGTATGTTTGCAGGTTCAGAAATAAAGCGTACCTTTGCACTGTGTTTTTCATGGTATTAGATTTTTAAAGTTGGAAGATTGGTCGTCGGGATGACGACCTTCTTTTTTTATCCTTCTGTTTATCACGTTGTGTGGTATTGCTGATAGTAGATTTACAGCAATGTTATATGCTCAGTTCTCTTGATTTCTGTAATCGCGGGGCGATAGGCCCGTCACGCGCTTGAAATACTTGCCGAAGACCGATTGTGAAGGGAAGTGCAGTTCGTCGGCAATCTTCTGTATGCTCATCTTGGTGGAGAGCAGCAGAGCCTTGCACTCGGTGATGACGTACTGCTCTATGAATTCCAGGGCAGGGGTCCCTGACTTCTCCTTCACCACTTGCGACAGATACTTCACCGTCACGCATAGTTTGTCGGCATAGAAGGCTACGTCGTGGCAGGTGCGGAAATGGCGGCGGACGAGTTCCACGAAGGCACCGTATAGCTCATCTTTACGGCCTATGCGCGTCTCTTGGTCTGTGGCAACATTGTGCCGGGCCAGCGAGAAGGAATAGAAGGTGGCCAGTGTCAGGTGCTTGGCAGCTTCCAACTTGTAGGGTGAACCGCTACGCTTGGTGAGGTCGATGAGCATCGACAGGTACTTGTTGTATACATACACGTGCTCCCCGCCCTCCTGTACAGGATGGTTCTGAATGGACGAACGCAACGGGTGCATACGATCGAGGTTAAGGAAGAGGTTGTCGGTAAAGTTCTTCGAGTAGATGACAATCTTGTACTCCAAATCTTCGGAGCACTCCAATACCTTATATATAGTGTCGGGCAGGAAGGTCACCACGCTCGGCGCCTGCACCATGTATTCTCTCATATCGATACTCACACGCACCCATCCCTTTTCATAGATGATGATGGTGGTCACGTCGGTCTTGAAGTGTCCCTCGGGAAGCTGAAACAGCTTGTGTTGCGGTAATATGAAGACATCATTGCCAATGCGGTACTCATCAGGCACAATCTGGTTGATGCGCTCGCGCCACTTTACATAAGGTATTTTCTCTGCCATGTTCTTTTTATTATTTGAATAAATGGTATAGGATAGGGTTCTCTAAACCCTAAACCAAATCTTGGTACAAAAGTCGCTTTTTTCTCCATTCGCTGCAAATAAAAGTTGGATTATTCACCTCTCTTGTTCGCTTTTATGCGAATAATATTCGCTTTTATTCTTGTTTGCTTGGGTTATTTGGCGGAAAAAAGGTGAATT
>CANBEE010000210.1 GCA_947367415.1 uncultured Bacteroidales bacterium | reverse complement strand
TGCACTTCATTGAAAAAAACTACCTTTGTGTTGAATACCATAGAATTCCTAGGTATATGGGAAACTCTTTACAACCCCAATTTTAACCCCCTCGAATTCGAGGGGATTAGAAAAGAAGCTGGACTCAACGCTTTCACCATGTCGCCTACACGATGGATAGAGTTGACGAATGCTATGGGCGTTGTGTCGCAGGCTGGACGATATGGCAGAACATATGCCTGCTCGGATATTGCTTTTGAGTTCGCCTCATGGATTTCCGTAGAATTCCGTCTGTATCTTGTAAAAGAGTTTCAACGTCTGAAGAGCGAGGAACAAAAGCTTATAGGCTGGAATGCAAAGCGCGAACTCTCAAAAATCAATTACCGTATACACACCGATGCCATCAAACAGCACCTGATTCCCGAAGAGGTGACACCAATGCAAGCACGTATCATCTATGCCGAGGAGGCCGATGTGCTGAACGTAGCCATGTTTGGAATGACTGCACGGGAGTGGCGCGAGAAGAATCCTGAACGGAAAGGCAACATTCGTGATTATGCCAGTATAAACGAGCTGATATGCCTTTCGAATATGGAGAATCTGAATGCCGTATTCATCGACCAAGGTATGTCACAATCGGAGCGGCTTGTAAAACTAAACCATATAGCCATCCAGCAGATGAGCGTATTGGAAAACGAAGGTGGGCGAAGGCTATTAAAGTAACAATGCATACGGAATGGGAAGAATCCTTTACATAGCAGTGGTATTACTAGGGATGATGGGATGCCAACGGCATCATTCAGTCAATAAGATCACTACTGTCCACTAATATGGACAGTAGTGGTTCTTTATATCTAATACAACCGACATGGCCAATCGGGTATGTATGGTCGGGGAGGGGAGAATCTCTTTTATAGAGACTTCTCTCCTCTTCTACTTTACCTTAAACACCACGAGCTCGCTGCTGGAACCGATGCGGAAGGGTGGGCCCCAGAGGGAGAGGCCTTGCGATACGTAGACGTGGGCGTGAGACCAACGGCGATAGCCGTGGCTCTGCTCGAAGAGTTTGTCGGTGACCCACGTCAGTGGCCACACCTGGCCACGGTGGGTATGTCCGCAGAAGAGCAGGTCTACACCCAAAGCATCGGCTTCGGCCACGCCGTAGGGCTGGTGGTCGAGCACGAAGATGGGGCAGTCCTTGTCGGCATGCGCCATCAGCGTGTCCAGCGCTGCACGGGCTGGGTTGCTCTTGTCGTCGCGCCCGATGAGCTGAATGCCACAGGGGAGTGTCACCATCGAGTCGCGCAGCAGAGTGATGGGAGTGCCCTCAATGAAGCGTGCGGCAGCATCGATGCCGCTGATGTATTCGTGGTTGCCCGGCACCATGAAGATGCCTTGCGGTGCCGTGAGGCGGGCCAACTCATCGGCCATACGGTCGCGGTAGAGTGGGTGTACGCTATTGTCGATGAGGTCGCCGGCAATGACGATGACATCGGGGCTTTGCGCATTGATGAGATCCACATAGCGGGCCAAATCCTTACGCCCTGTACCTTCACCCAAGTGCACGTCGCTCACGGCAACCACGGTGAGGGGCTTCGCGAAGTCACACGCCTTGTCAAAGGCTATGGGCACCACATTCACCTGCGGATGCTTGTAGCGGTAATGCCCGCTGATGAGCACCACGGAGCAGAGGGCCAGGGCGGCCCAAAAGCCATAGGGAACCGTCAGTCGGAGCCATGCAGCTACATCTACCAGCAGCAGGGCAAGAACCATATATAGCAGGAACACCAGCCATACGGAACCTACTTGGAATAGTCCGCGCGACAAGGCGGCAGGCATTGCGCTGCCACGCAATGCCATGGAGAGAAACAGACTACACGTGGCCACTCCCATACATACACCCACCAATACTTTGGCTACCATAGGTAGGGTGGGGAGTGCTTGCACCAAGCGGACGAAGATATAGGCGTTGGCACCGAAGAGCATGCCAAGGAAGAGAATCAGTATGAGGACGAACATAAACATATTCACTTGGTTTTAGCTTACCATCTTGAGCCCTACGACCGAAGCTATGAGGGTGACGATGAAGAAGATGCGGGCAAACGACATTGGTTCCTTGAAGAGAAAGATACCAATCAGCACCGTACCCACCGCGCCAATGCCTGTCCACACAGGATAGGCCGTACCGAGAGGGATAGTGCGCGTAGCCTTAGTCAAGAGATACATACTGAGCGTACATAGAAGGACAAAACCGACGTACCAAAGCGCCGCCTTGTGCCCTGTTGCAAGATTGCCCTTACCGAGGCAAAAGGCGAAGCCGGTCTCGCATAGTCCGGCAATAATCAGAATCAACCAATTCATATTGACGATAATCCTTACCGAGGGCTGCGGAAATGTCCGGCGTCTCCTTCTGAGGCGATGCAAAAGTAGGCAATCTAAACTAATATACCAAATATAGATGCACTTTTCGTATGCGTTAGCCATTTACAAGGTGTGGTTCCTCTGACTGTTCCGCTCCCAGAACACGCCATCGGCGTAGCCTTGAATTTCGGCGTTTTCATCGGCCATTTTGAGGCGTTTGGCTGCCCACAGGCAGTACTCCTCGTTAATCTCTATGCCGAGGTAGCGGCGACCGAGCTTCTTGGCCACTACAGCTGCTGTGCCACTGCCCATGAAGGGGTCGAAGACCACATCGCCGGGACGTGACGAAGCGAGAATCAACTTGGCATACAGCTTCTCGGGCTTCTGCGTAGGGTGGTCGGTGTTCTCGGGCATTGACCAGAAGGGGATGCTGATGTCGTCCCAGAAGTTCGAGGGGTAGGTGAGACGGTAGTTTCCCACCTCCGTAGCCTCCCAATCTTTCGGCTTGCCATCCACGCGGTAGGGTGCCAACACGCGGCGGCGCACCTTGACGCTCTCCACATCGAAATAGTAGTCGTGCGCATCGTTCACGGCAAACCAGATATCCTCCATGCAGTTCTTCCAGTTGGCCTTTGCTCCGCGCCCCTTATCGCGCTGCCACGTGATGCGGTTGAGGATGGTGAGGCGCTCCTCCAACACCGCTTGCAGGGCCGACGTACACTTCCAGTCGCCACACATATAGAGCGAGCCCGTAGACTTCAGCTTGTCGCAGACCTTATGGAACCAGGTGCGCAGATATTCGGCATATTTGTCCGATGAAATGGCCGAAAATGCCAGTCCGTTGAAGTCTTTGGAGAGGTTGTAGGGAGGGTCAATGATGATGAGGTCGGCCACGCCGTCGGGCACGCGGTCAATCACCTCCAGCAGGTCGGCACAAACGATGGTGTTCTCCCACCGCGCTGCATCGAAGGAGTGCGCTGTGACTATCATCTTGCCAAGCTCACCACGCTCCTCTTCAGTGAGGGTAATTGTCTTGTTGCGTCCTGCCCGCTGCTTGTCCACTTTGCTTGTATTGAAGGATAAATCAATCCCAAAAGTACAAGATTCGCACTGCACTACCAAATAATAAGGGGATAATTTTTCCCTCCCGCTTATCCAACGGCAAAGTGAATACCAGGTTTACTCCTTCTCCTCGGTCAGTTCCTCTATTTGCTCTATAACTTCGCTGACTGCGTTTTGTCCTTTGCGGTAGATGGTAAAACCTATGGTTCCTCCTATGACTCCACCAATGAGAGCTCCGATAAGAACAATTTTTGCAAAAAATCCTGCTGCTGTGGTGGCTTCGTAAACAAACCACGGCAGCCATATACATAGGAATGGTATACTGAACCAATGCCATTGACGAGAGAGTTGCTTGTAACGGCTGAGTTTGCGTGCTTCATCTATCAGGTTACCATTGCTGTAGTTTTGCGTACTCAGTAGTTGGTTGCAATAGATATCATATGCTACAGCTATGAATAGGAATGCAATTGTGACTCCCTTGAACCACATAGAATGATAATCAAAGATTGGACTTGCCCAAAGGGGAATAGCGGCTATTACTACAGCGCATAGTATATATGACTCTCGCTTCACCGCCTTCAGTTTATCACGCATACTTGCACGGATAAGTTTTTCGTTGACGATGGTCTCCTTCTCCAGTTTGCGGCGTAGGAGTGCTATCTGTTGCTTCATCTCATTGAGTTCGGCTGTATTGAATAGTTCTTCCATAAGGCTTGTGTTTATTGGTTCGACATTTGTTTGAGTTGCTCTTTTATTCGGTAGAGGCGCACCGACACGTTCTTCACCGTGATGCCCACAATAGCGGCAATCTCCTCATAGCTCATGTTCTCGAGCCAAAGCAACACAATGGCTCGGTCGAAGGGCTTCAGCTGATGGATGCGCTTGTAGAGCATCTGAATCTGGCGCGTGTCTTCGTCTTTATCTTCGAAGAGGTTGATGTCCATCGTCAGCGGCACAGTAGCGCGCAGCTTCTTCTTCCGTTCCCACGAGATGCAGGTGTTGAGGCTCACGCGGTAAATCCACGTATCCACTTTGCTCTCGCCGCGAAACTGCTCAATTCCATTCCATAGGTTGATGAGCACTTCCTGGAAGAGGTCGTTCACCTCGTCGGAGTCTTTCGAGAACATCAGGCAGACGGTATATATCGTACTCTTGTGCTGCTTGACGACTTGCTCAAATGCATTTTCCAATGTTTTCATTTTTTAGGGTTCTGATTATTCTTTTTTACATTAGACGCAAGGA
>CANBEE010000209.1 GCA_947367415.1 uncultured Bacteroidales bacterium | reverse complement strand
GGACCCGCAGACACCCCCCTGCAACCATGTCCGAGTATGCATCCATCGAAGCTCTGCAGGCATATTGCAGCAACTCACCTTCACTGATGCCCTCAGCACAAACTATATCTGTTACCTCAGGCTCACCTTTGGTAATAGTGCCTGTCTTATCAAGAGCAACTATCTGTATCTTACCTGCCTTTTCTATCGCTTCTGCTGTTTTGAAAAGAATTCCGTTTTTATTGAGAAAGTACAGAAACATTGTAGCGGCAATTCTCTTGTTTCCGTCGCTGAACGAATGGTTTTTGGTGACAAGATAGAGTAACATGGCGGCTTTCTCTTCTACCGACGGGTAGAGTTCCTCGCCTCCGAAGGTTTGGTATATCTGACCGATGCTGCTCTTGAAGGAGTCGTCCTTCTCGTTGCCAAACCATCGGCTGCCGCCAAACTTCTCGCGTAGGCGGTCTATCTCTTTCATGGCACCTTCGTAAGTGGCGTGGAAGGGCTCTTCACTTGTGGTTCGGTCTATGGTGAGGCGCTCGTAGTCGTAGTTGTCGAGTGTGTCGAGGGCATAGGTATAGTCTACCACCACATCGAGCAGGTCTTGATTCTCTTGCTTGCTCAACTGCTCTTGGCGGCTTATCGTACGACCCAGTATCTGTACCAGCTGGCGCAGCTCGGTGTAGTGCTCCTGCACACGACGCTCATTCACGGCATAGCCGACAGAAATAATCATGTCGAGATTGAAGTGGGGAATTGTACGTGTGACACTTCTGCTGCCTTCAATTTGAATTTGTGCAATTTTTGCACAGATTGCTTCTCGTTCCAATTCCTCAGTCTTATAAATATTGTTGATGTGGCGCACAATTGATGTCCTATCAGTATTGAACAACTCGGCCATCTGCGCTTGTGTAAGCCACACCGTTTCATTTTCCATGCGAACATCAATCTGTGTCTGCCCGTCTTCGGTTTGATAGATGATTATCTCGTTTGCCATACCTCGCAAAATATATGCAAAGATAGTAACAAACGAGCGAGAAATATCAAGCTTGCTTAGATATTTTTCAAAGCGAGTGCAGTATATCTTCGCTGTTTACTGCAAAGATAATGATATTTCCGTAACTGCAAGTTTGCGCCTGTCATTAATCTGTGACTTTGTTCGCTTGCGTTATTGTCCTTTCTCCTTGCCCTCAATCCGCCCAATCCCCAAGGCCGACGAAAAGAACGCAGCCACGAGGCATTAGGAAAATGCAAGAAGTAAGCAGAAAATAGAGAACCGATGGCAATCTGCCGCGAGAACGGAAAAGTTTATACTTCCGATTTCAACACCGCGTAAGCAAACCGCAGGGTTTGCCTACCAATATGCTACAAAATTTCTGTACAGAATTTCTCTGCGTTTCGTAAAATACTCTTAAAAGGATCAGTCCATCGGCCCCGACACATTCAAAAAATTGTCTGCAAGACATATTGCATCTTTTACATAGAATCCTTACATTTGTAATCTTTAACGACCATTACATACACACGCACGATGAAAAGACATTTGCTATGGGCAGCATCGATGCTGCTGACCACCGCCGTGGTGGCACAGGGGGTGGCACCGGCCATACCGCACGACAGAAAGTTGGAAGCCAAGGTGGAGCGCACGCTGCGCAAGCTGACGCTGGAGGAGAAGGTGGGACAGATGTGTGAACTCACCATCGACGTCATCACCGACAACCGGCACAGCGACTCCGTGGTGCTCAACGAGGAGGCAGTGGCCAAGGTGATAGACCGCTACAAGGTGGGCAGCATACTGAACGTGCCACTGGGATTGGCACAGACTCCCGAGTCGTGGGCAAGGCTGATACGCACGCTCAACCATCGCTCGATGGAGGCCTGTGGAGTGACGCAGATCTATGGTGTGGACCAGATACACGGGGCAAGCTACACGTGGGGAGCCACACTGTACCCGCAGGAGGTGGGACAGGCGGCATCGTTCAACCGCGACATACCGCACCGCGTGAATGAGGTGTCGGCCTACGAGAGCCGTGCATGCCTCATACCGTGGGTCTATTCACCGGTAATGGACCTCGGGCGCAACCCGCTATGGAGCCGCCAATGGGAGAGCTACGGCGAGGATGTGTACCTCAACGGAGAGATGGCTGCTGCCGCTGTGCGCGGATACCAAGGCAGCGACCCCAACCACATAGACGGACAGCATGTGGCAGCATGTCTGAAGCACTACATGGCCTACGGAGTGCCCGTGAGCGGCAAGGACCGCACACCGAGCCACGTGACCGACCGCGAGATGAGGGAGAGGTACTTCGAGCCCTTCCGCAAGGCGATACAGGCAGGAGCACTATCGCTCATGGTGAACTCGGGCGTGAACGACGGCATACCCATGCATGCCAACCACGAGCTGCTCACGGTGTGGCTCAAGGAGGGCCTCAACTGGGACGGCATGATAGTGACCGACTGGGCCGACATCAACAACATGTATGAGCGCGACCACGTGGCCGCATCGAAGAAGGATGCCATAGCCATGGCTATCAATGCAGGCATAGACATGTCGATGGTGCCCTACGAGGTGGAGTTCTGCGACCTACTGTTGGAACTGGTGCATGAGGGACGCGTGCCCATGGAGCGCATAGACGATGCCGTGCGCCGCATACTCCGACTCAAATACCGCACGGGGCTGATGGACCGCAAGACGTGGGACATCGCACCCGAGGAACTGGCCAAGGAGTTTCCCGACTTCGGCTCCGACAAGCTGGCCGCCGAGGCCATAGGCATTGCCGAGGAGTGTATGGTGCTGCTCAAGAACAACGATAATCTGCTGCCCCTGAAGCAGGGCACACGCCTGCTCGTATGCGGCCCCAACGCCAACAGCATGCGCTCGCTCAATGGCGGGTGGAGCTACACCTGGCAGGGCGACCGCACCGATGAGGTGGCACGCAAGATAGGCAAGTACAAGACCATATATGCCGCGCTGGCCGATAAGTTCGGACACGACAACGTGACACTGTGCGAAGGCGCGACATGGGCTGCCAAGGGCAACTGGCAAGCCGAGAACAAGCCCGACATTGAGGCTGCCGTAGCAGCGGCCGCCAACGCCGACGTGATAGTGGCTGTGGTGGGCGAGAACTCATACTGCGAGACACCGGGCAACATCGATGACCTCACGCTGAGCGCCAATCAGCGCGAACTGGTGAAGGCACTCGGAGCTACGGGCAAGCCCATCGTACTGGTGCTCAACGAGGGACGACCCCGCGTGATTGCCGACATAGAGCCACTGGCAGGGGCTGTGGTGCAGACCTTCCTGCCGGGCAACTACGGCGGCGAGGCGCTGGCACGACTGATGGCGGGCGAGGCCAACTTCAGTGGCCGTCTGCCCTACACCTACCCTCGCCACACGGGGGCGCTGGTGACCTACGACTACAAGCCCTGCGAGAGCCGCGGACAGATGGCGGGCAGCTACAACTACGATGCGGTGATGGATGTGCAGTATGCCTTCGGCTACGGGCTGAGCTACACCACCTACAAGTACAGCAACCTGCGGGCCGACAAGACGGAGTTCGCGGCGGCAGACAGCATCACCTTCAGCATCGACGTGACCAACACGGGCACCATAGCCGGCAAGGAGAGCGTGCTGCTCTTCGTGAGCGACCTGGTGGCTACCATCAGCCCCGACAACAAGCGCCTGCGCGACTTCGAGAAGGTGACTCTCGCTCCCGGCGAGACACGCACAGTGAAGCTGGCCATCGCAGCCCGCGACCTGGCATTCGTGGGCATGGGCAACCGCTGGACACTCGAGGAGGGCGACTTCCACGTGGCGGTAGGCCGCGAGAGCCTGCGCATACGCTGCACGGAGACCAAGGTATTCTGAACTATTCTAACACACGAACCAATCAGAAACAATAATGGCCGACACTCTGTATGTGAAGTGCCGGCCATTGCTTTCTACCAAAAAGAGAGGTTTTACTCCTCAGGCTTCATGTTGGTGTACACATTCTGTACGTCCTCGTCCTCCTCAAGGCGCTCTACAATCTTATCGATAGTAGCACGCTGCTCCTCGTTAACATCCTTCAGGTCATTGGGGATACGGGTAAACTCAGCACTGCGTACCTCGAAACCGCACTCCTCAAGGTGCTTCTGAATCTGTGAGAACGATTTGGGATCACCATAGATAGTGATTTCGGTGCCACCCTCTTCCTTTTCCTCCTCATCGTACTCATCTTCTACGCCGAAGTCGATAAGGTCGAGTATCAGCTCATCCATATCCACATCGTCCTTCTTGGCGAAGGTGAACATTGACTTGTGAGTGAAGATGAAGTCGAGCGAACCAGATGTGCCGAGAGTACCGCCAAACTTGGTGAATACGCTACGTACATTGGCTACAGTACGGGTGGTATTATCGGTAAGTGTCTCTACATAGATAGCGATACCGTGAGGACCATAGCCTTCGTAGTTCATCTCCTTATAGTCTTTCTGATCCTTACCGCAGGCATTCTTAATGGCACGCTCAATATTGTCCTTGGGCATGTTCTCGTGACGCGCTGTGGCGATGATAGCACGGAGTGCTGAGTTGTTGTCGGGGTCGGGACCGCCAGCCTTCACGGCAATGGCAATCTGCTTACCGATACGTGTAAATGTGCGGGCCATGTTGCCCCATCTCTTCAGTTTTCTTGCTTTACGGAATTCAAACG
>CANBEE010000208.1 GCA_947367415.1 uncultured Bacteroidales bacterium | reverse complement strand
GTAGAGGGATAGCGGTTATAGCCATTATCGAAGGGGTTCTCGTTGGCATCGAGGTAGATGCCGATGGTGCCCTTATACTCGTCTCGGGCGGTGGAGTAGGGTTTCAGGGCCAGAATGTTGGGGCGGACATTCTTTAATTGACAATTGACAAAGTTGCGATTGAGCGAGAGCAAAGACTGCTTGCAGGCTCTGCCGAGCGTAGCAACTTCAACGGAGTTAATTGAGAATTGAAAATTATAACAGACTGTTTCGTTATCGTTATCGTTGTCGTTAACGTTAACGCTTCCTATTGCTGCGTGCCATCTTGTGTGCAGCCTTTTGGCGACGCTTGATGGCTTTAGGGTCCTTCTCGTTGAGCACGGTGGCTATCTCATGCGCAATAATGGCGGCTCCGTCGGGATTGGGATGGATTTGGTCGGGCATGAGGTGACGATAGGGCATGAAAGCGGTGTACAGGTCTATGATGGGCAGATTCATCTCTGTGGCTACCTCTTCGATGTAGGGAATGACGTGGTGCAGTGTTGTGCTGTCGTTGATGCCCCAGCTCCAACGTGTGCCAGGGATAGGGTAGCATAGGTATATTTGCGGATGGCTGTCGAGCTCCTGGAAACTGCGGATGAGTGTGCGCAGGTCGTCCTTGAACTCTGCATGATGTTTCCAATTGTATGGCTTGGAGTCGTTGGTGCCGAGCTTGATGGTCACGATGTCGGGCTCGAAGGCCAGTGCGTCGCGGTAGGCCTGCTCCTTCATGTAGGGATGGTCGCCCTTGTTGAGCAGGGTGCGTGCACCTACACCATAGTTGCGCACGTCGTACTTGTCTTTACCCAGCAGGCGGTTGAGCACGGCAGGGTAGCTGTCGTTGGCACGGTCCTTGATGCCCGAGCCATAGGTGATGCTGTTGCCTATGCAAGCAATCTTTATCTTCTCGGGCTCTTGCGCTGTAGCTATACCTATATATAATAGGGCGCATAGCAGTAGTATGGTCTTTTTCATTTCAAAACAACCTTTGGCTGTGACGATAACGTTAACGATAACAGCCGGATTTAATTATTAATGTTTATTTCACAAGCAGCCTTTGGCCGTAACGATAACGTTAACAGCCATCCGGATGGCCAACTTTCAACTTTCAATTTTCAATTCTCACAGCGTCACTCCCGTCTTGAATATGGCTATCTCGCGGTAGTTCTTCTTCTCATTGTTCACCTCTTCACCACTGGCCACACGGATGATGTAGTCGATGAAGCGCTCGAGGGTGGCGCTCATGGGCTCATCCTCGACGATGACGCCAGCGTTGAAGTCAATCCATGTGGGCTTGTTCTTGGCAAGCGTGCTGTTGGTCGATATCTTCATGGTGGGAACAAAGGTGCCGAAGGGTGTGCCGCGTCCTGTGGTGAAGAGCACGATGTGGCATCCGCAGGCAGCGAGGGCTGTTGATGCTACAAGGTCGTTGCCCGGTGCCGAGAGCAGGCTGAGACCCTTCACACTGAGGCGGTCGCCATAGCCCATGACGCCCGACACGTAGCTCTTGCCGCACTTCTGTGTACAGCCCAGCGCCTTTTCCTCAAGGGTGGATATACCGCCTGCCTTGTTGCCAGGTGAGGGGTTTTCGCCCACAGGCTCGCCATGACTGAGGAAGTAATCCTTGAAGTCGTTGATGAGGTGTACGGTCTGTTCGAAGAGGTCGCGATTCTCGCAACGGTTCATCAATATAGTCTCTGCACCAAACATCTCGGGTACTTCGGTGAGCACTGAGGTGCCGCCTTGTGCGATGAGGAAGTCCGAGAACTCGCCCAACAAGGGGTTGGCAGTGATACCCGAGAATCCGTCGGAACCACCACACTTGAGGCCTACGCGCAACTCTGACAGAGGAATATCGGTGCGCACATCCTTGCTTGCCAAGGCATAAATCTCGCGCAGCAGGCTCATGCCCTCGCCAATCTCATCCTCGCTCTTCTGTGCCACCATGAACTTGATGCGGCTCTCGTCGTACTCGCCCACAAACTCGCGGAACACGTCGGGCTGGTTGTTCTCGCATCCGAGACCTACGACAAGTACGCCACCTGCGTTGGGGTGTAACACCATGTCGCGCAGAATCTTCTTCGTGTTCTCGTGGTCGTCGCCCAGCTGTGAGCAACCATAGTTGTGGGGGAAGGGCACGATGGCGTCCACTCCCTTGCCGCCAGTCTCCTGCTGTAGCAGAGTAGCCAGTTGGTTGACAATACCATTCACGCAACCTACGGTAGGGATAATCCATATCTCGTTGCGGATACCCACCTCGCCATTGGCGCGGCGATAACCCTTGAAGGTCAGCTCCTTCTGGGCTATATCGAGTGCTACGGGATGGGGCTCATAGGTGTAGTCGAGCAATCCGGCGAGGTTGGTCTTCACGTGGTTCTCGTTTATCCAATCGCCCTGTTTTACAGCCTTGATGGCGTGGCCTATGGGGTAGCCATACTTGATGATGTTCTCTCCTTCGGCAAAATCTTTCAGTGCCACCTTATGTCCGGCAGGAATATCCTCGTTTACGGTTATTGTGTCGCCAGCAACGATGATTTGTTGGCCAGCCTTGAGCGGTTCGATAGCTACGGCAACATTGTCGGCCGCATTGATCTTGAGATACGTGGTTTTCATTTTTATATTATTTAAATGTTGTGTTATTCAAATTGAGCACGAATATACGGAAAGTTACGTTGCGGTGAAAGTTTTTATTCAAAAAAATGTAAAAATACAGACCTAACTATTGTCGTGGGGGAGAGTTTTTTCTGTGTTTTTCTTGGATGATAGGTTAATAACATTTATCTTTGTGATTGTTTTTATGTGTTAAATGCCGCAAAATGGCTTAGCATGTATTAAAATGGGAACTATGCAAAACTTATAATAACGTTTGTTATGGCAAAAATTGTAACCTTAGGAGAGATTATGCTCCGCCTGTCCACACCCGGACAGACCCGTTTTGTTCAAACTGATGTGTTTGACGTTGTTTATGGTGGCGGCGAAGCCAATGTGGCTGTCAGCTGTGCCAACTATGGACACGATGCTTACTTTGTGACCAAGCTGCCAAAGCATGAGATTGGTCAGTCGGCAGTGAATTCACTCCGCCAGTTTGGGGTGAAGACCGACTTCATTGCTCGCGGTGGCAACCGTGTAGGTATCTATTACTTGGAGACCGGCGCTTCAATGCGTCCTAGCAAGGTTATCTACGACCGAGCAGGTTCGTCAATTGCTGAGGCCGACCCGCAGGACTTTGATTTTGATGCTATCATGGAGGGTGCCGACTGGTTCCACTGGAGCGGTATTACTCCTGCTATCAGCGATAAGGCCGCCGAGCTTACCCGCCTTGCTTGCGAAGCTGCCAAGCGTCATGGCGTAACGGTATCGGTAGACCTCAACTTCCGCAAGAAGTTGTGGACAAAGGAGAAGGCTCAGTCAATCATGCGTCCCTTGATGCAATATGTTGACGTATGTATTGGTAATGAAGAGGATGCCGAGCTCTGCCTCGGATTCAAACCCGATGCTGATGTTGAGGGTGGACACACCGATGCCGAGGGATACAAGGGCATCTTCACTCAGATGGCCAAGGAGTTTGGCTTCAAGTATGTAATCTCTACATTGCGCGAGTCATACTCAGCTACACATAATGGCTGGAAGGCTATGATCTATAACGGCTCGGAGTTCTACGTGTCAAAGCACTATGACATAGACCCCATCATCGACCGTGTGGGCGGTGGCGACTCATTCTCGGGTGGCGTGATTCACGGACTTCTCACCAAGGCTACTCAGGGCGAGGCTCTCGAGTTTGCTGTTGCAGCATCGGCTCTCAAGCATACTATCCCTGGCGACTTCAATATGGTTTCGGCTGAGGAGGTTGAGGCTTTGGCTGGTGGTGATGCTAGTGGACGTGTACAACGATAGAATTTAAGTTTTTGAGTTTGTCAGTTGTTTAGTTGCTTACAAACTCAAAAACTAATAAACTTAAAAAACTCTATAAATGGCAAAATTCAATAAACTTCAGGTGCTCTCTGTGATGAAGAGCACCGGTATGGTCCCCGTTTTCTATCATAGCGACGTGGAGACAGCCAAGCAAGTGGTTAAGGCTTGCTACGAGGGTGGTGTACGTGCTTTCGAGTTTACCAACCGTGGCGACTTTGCTCACGAGGTGTTCGGCGAACTCAATAAGTGGGTAACACGCGAGTGCCCTGAGATGGTGATGGGCGTAGGTTCAATTGTTGACCCTGCTACTGCTGCATTGTATATCCAGTTGGGTGCCAACTTCATCGTTGGTCCACTTTTCAACCCCGAAGTGGCAAAGGTTTGCAATCGCCGTCTTATCCCCTACACACCCGGTTGTGGCTCAGTGAGTGAGATTGGTTTCGCTCAGGAGTGCGGCTGTGACCTCTGCAAGGTGTTCCCTGCTGGCAATGTAGGTGGACCTTCATTTGTGAAGAATGTGAAGGCTCCTATGCCTTGGTCAATGTTGATGGTAACAGGTGGTGTAGAACCTACCAAAGAGAACCTTACCGCATGGATTAAGGCTGGCGTTACTTGCGTAGGCATGGGCAGCAACCTCTTCCCCAAGGATGTCGTAGCTGCCAAGGACTGGGCATGGATCAGTGCCAAGTGCCAGGAGGCTTTCGGCTACATCGCCGAGGCTCGTGGATGATTTCTGTAACTGAAAAGAATTCTCTGACAGGAGTTCTAAT
>CANBEE010000207.1 GCA_947367415.1 uncultured Bacteroidales bacterium | reverse complement strand
GTACTCATAGTGTTTATTTTTGAGGCAAAAGTAACAATTTATTTTTTCGATTACAAATAACACCGCCCATTATTCGGATGGCATCATCACAGTAAACCGCGTGCATCCCTTTGCAGATGCCACGCGCAGCGTACCGCGATGCTGACGCACGATCTGGCGCGACAGGGCAAGCCCGATGCCTGAGCCTTGCGGCTTGGTGGTGAAGAAGGGGATGAATATCTTCTCCTGCACCTCGGGCAGTATGCCGGGACCATTGTCTGTCACGTGCAGGCAGTAGCGCCCCGTGGCTTCATCTATGCTGTCGGTGAGTGTCACCACGGCATCCGATGTGTGGGCGCAGGCTTCGGTAGCGTTCTTCAGCAGATTGATGAGCACCTGCTCCATCTGTGTGCGGTCTATATGTAGCAGCCTGTCGGGGTGTTGCAACGCAAAGCGGTAGGTGATGTGCTCCGTGGAGATGAAGAGCGGCATCAGTGCGCTCACCAGCTCCTCAGCTTTCACATCGCTGCATAGGGGCTGCGGAACGAGCGCCACCTTGCGGTAGTTTTTCATGAACTCCAGCAGTCCGCCACTGCGGCGATGGATGGTCTGCAGGCCTTGGCGCAGAAGGGCGGTGGACTCAGTGTTCTCGGTTTTCTCGGAGAACTCCGACGAACTCAACTCCTCCGGCAAATACTCCTCCAGCGTCTCCGACAATGAGATGATAGGTGTCAGCGAGTTCATGATCTCGTGCGTCAGCACACGGATGAGCTTCTGCCACGATTCCATCTCGTTCTCCTCCAGCACCTCGCGTATGTTGCGTATACTATATATATGTAGTGTGCGTTGCCCCGTGGTGTATATACTCACGCTGGCCACGAGGTGTGCCTCGTCTGCTGTTCCCTTGCGCAAGTGTAGCTGCGCAGTGTGTCCCGGGCGCATCAGTCGCAGTGTGTCGGGCAGTGCGGAGTCCAGTGCGGCCAGCTCATCGATATGGCGTGGCACATAGTCGAGCAGCAACTGGGTAGTGGCGCGGTTGGCCCACTCCACACTGCCCTCGGGTGTAGTCACGATGAGTGCCGTGTCTATATTCCCCAACAGGGCCTCCAGATAGCTCAGCTGGGTCTGCACCTCCATCTCGCGCTGTTTGTAGCTGTCCACGATGCCGTTGATGCTGCGTGCCAGAGCATCGATGTCTGCCGACCTCCTGCTGGCTTCGCTGAAGGCTATCGAGTAGTCCTTTGTGCTGAGGCTCTCCAGCAACAGCTGCATCATGCGGTAGGCACGGCGGCTCTCAGCCCATAGTATGCTCACGGCAGCCATCACGCCCAATGCGCCGAAGACCGTCGTCACGTAGAGTTCCCTGCCCCAGGCCCATACGCCCAGCAGCATCGATGCCATCAGCAGCGCGATGGCCAGCAGTGTCGTTCCTTTTTTCATTGCCTTGTTCTTATTGCCATTAGTCGAACATTTGTCTACACTCCTGCACTCCTAACTCCTACACTCCTTAAACTAAATTCCGTACTTCTCCATCTTACGATACAGCGCATAGCGCGTGATGCCCAGCAACTCGGCTGCGCGGTTGATGTTTCCTTCGGCTGTGCGCAGGGCCTCGGCTATGGCCGTGCGCTCCAGTTGTTCCAGGTTGAGTGTGGCCGTCTGCTCCTTGCGTGCAGCAGGTGTGGGGCGCAGGGCAAATAGCTGTGCGCCCAGCGTGCGGCGGTCGCTTAGGATCACGGCCCGCTCCACGGCGTGCTGCAGCTCGCGCACATTGCCTGGCCACGTGTAGCGCATCAGCTTCTCGCGAGCCTCGGCATTGAGTCCGTCCACCTCCTTGCGGTATTTCCTTTTATATAGATCCACGAAATAGTCGGCCAGCAGCAACACGTCGTTGCCTCGCTCCCTGAGCGGCGGTATATGCAGTTCGATGGTGTTGATGCGATAGAGCAGGTCCTGCCGGAAGGTACCCTCGGCCACACGCTCGTGCAGCGGACTGTTGGTGGCACAGATGAGGCGCACATCGATGCGCTGCTCCTTGGTGGAGCCAATGCGTGTGAACACCCCCTTCTCGATGGCACTCAGCAGCTTGGCTTGCAGCGGCATCGACAGGTTGCCTATCTCATCAAGGAAGAGCGTACCGCCCGAGGCCACCTCCATGCGTCCTGCCTTGGCTGTGCGGGCATCGGTGAACGCTCCCTTCTCGTAGCCGAAGAGCTCGCCCTCGAAGAGCGACTCGGGTATGCTGCCCAGATCTATCGTCACCAGCGGATGTGCCGCACGTGCCGAGTAGCCGTGCAGGGCACGCGCCACGAGGTCCTTGCCCGTACCGTTCTCGCCCAGGATGAGGATGTTGGCATCGGTCTGCGCCAGACGCTCCACCATATCCATCAGCTGCACCATAGCGGCCGACCGCCCTATGATGGGTGGCACGGCGCTCTGTGCCATCGTGCGCATCTGCTCCTGCAGTGAGGCCTTCTCGCGCCGCGCCCTACTCAGCTTGGCTGTTGCGGTGAGCGTGGCCACCAGCTTCTCGTTCTCCCACGGCTTGGCCACAAAGTCTGTGGCTCCTGCCTTGATGGCTGCTATGGCCTTGTCCATATCCGAGTAGGCCGTCATCATCACCACCACCGCTTCGGGGTCGCGAGCCAGGATGCCCTGCAACACCTCCATGCCCTCCTGTCCGCTGCTGGCGTCGCGGCTGAAGTTCATGTCGAGCAGTATCACCTCGGGCGCATCGGTGGCCATAAAGTGGGCTATGCGCTCGGGCGTGGTGCTCACCTTCACCTTCTCAAAGTGCGGCTTCAGCAGCAGGTTCAGCGCGAAGAGCACATCTTCATTGTCATCTACGATGAGTATCGTTCCGTATTTCATACTGTACATCTTTTAAGTAGTCATATGGATTGCAGCCCTTATGATTTTTCTCTTCAAAGTTTCTTTTCTCGCAGAACGTTTATGTTATCTCACGCAGACATCGCAGACCTTTGCGAGTCGCTATCGCCCTCGCTTACCATCCGGCTGAAAACACTCGGCATAGCCGACAGCTGCAAGCGATAGCAATGCAGCCCATTCTGTGTAAGTCTGCGGATTCTGCGTGAGACCTAATCTTCTCTGCGCAATCTATAGATTGTTTACAACTCGCTTGATGCCCTGCATAATATCAGTGACATTGAAATTGATGAGCAGCCCGAGGCGTTTGTCCATAAGTCTGAGATAGGTGAGCAACTGCTTGTGGTGTACAGGCTTTAGCTCCTCCACCGACTTAAGCTCTACGATGATTTGGTTGTCGACAAGGAGATCAAGACGCAATCCCTCACCGATGTTCACACCTTTGTAGCTCATTTCCACCCCTACTTGTGACTGCACGGGAATGCCTGCGAGGTTCAGTTCATGCACAAGAGCTTTCTCGTAAGCAGATTCAAGTAGCCCTGGGCCAAGCGTCTTGTACACCTCCATAGCTGAACCTATGATTTTGTATGAGAGGTCATTTAGAGAGTTCATTTCCATCATTCCTTATATACCGCAAATGTAGTGAATATTTTTTAGTTTGTAGCACAGAATATATTTCTCACACAGAGTCTTTTCTTTTTGTTACGTAAACACTCGATGCAGCCATTCTGCGAATTCTGCGTAGTCTTCGTGAGCCCAAGAGAACACTCGGCGTAGCCGACAGCTGCAGGCAATAGCGATGCAGCCATTCTGTGTAAGTCTGTGCAGTCTGTGTGAGACATAAAATCATCTGTGTGAGGTCATTCTCCGCTGCAAAGATAATCATTATTTCCATATGTCACATGTGCGAAATCGCACTTTTTTCGTGCGAATACGCACAGATTACCCAAAGATTCAAAGATGCTATCTCTCAAGCAACCAACGTCTTAACCGTTTGGCACGCTTTTTGAATCAATAACAGCAGATTCTAAATGCAAACACCAGTAAAGACATACCATTATGATCAAGACAGAAAACCTACAGAAACATTTCCGTACGGAAGAGGTAGAGACCCGCGCCCTGCGCGGCGTGAACATCGAAGTGAGCGAAGGCGAGTTTGTCGCCATCATGGGCCCCTCGGGCTGCGGCAAGTCCACCCTGCTCAATGTCCTCGGCCTCCTCGACAACCCCACCTCAGGCACCTACCACCTGCAGGGCACCGATGTCAGTGCTCTGAGCGAGGACGACCGCACCCGTCTGCGCCGTGGCATCATCGGCTTCGTATTCCAGAGCTTCAACCTCATCGACGAACTCAACGTACGTGAAAACATCGAGCTACCTCTTTTATATAT
Source organism: uncultured Bacteroidales bacterium (assembly GCA_947367415.1). GTDB lineage: Bacteria > Bacteroidota > Bacteroidia > Bacteroidales > Bacteroidaceae > UBA1189. The sequence goes on along the minus strand of CANBEE010000207.1, from coordinate 470 downwards.
GGGCGTGCCCGCTGCCGAACGCGCTCCACGCATCGAAGAGGCCATGGAGCGTATGGGCATCAGCCACCGCGCCCGCCACTATCCCCACCAGCTCAGCGGCGGACAGCAGCAGCGCGTAGCCATAGCCCGCGCCGTAGTCACACGCCCACAGATTATCCTTGCCGACGAGCCCACAGGTAACCTCGACTCTGCCAACGGCCGCGAAGTGATGGGCCTCCTGCGCCAGCTCAACGAAGGCGGCACCACCGTTGTCATGGTCACCCACAGCATGCGCGATGCCTCCTACGCCACACGCACCATCAACCTCTTCGATGGCGAGGTAGTGGATAAGTTGGAGTCACTCTAACCTCACGCAAAACAAAACCATCATATGAGAAAAACCAAAAACATACAACCAATAAATCGCGAAGACAAAGCAAAAACTTCGCGTAACCGCGGATATGTAATGAAATATCCACGGATACGTAATG
>CANBEE010000206.1 GCA_947367415.1 uncultured Bacteroidales bacterium | reverse complement strand
GCGCAATATTGGGGATAGTATCATAACGTTCCACTATATTGTATGCTGGCTGTTGAGCGATATCCTGGCTACTCATGCCAATAGGATTACCAATGAGCACCGCCACGGCAAGGGCAAGGAATAATTTGGTTGGTTTCATAGGGTACGTCAATATCACTTTATCAACTCATCAAGTTTAGTATACAGTTCCTTGTCCACACCTACAAACTTGGCCAATATGACCTTGTCGGGCGAGAGAATGTATTTGGTGGGGAAGGCACTTACGGCATAAACTACAGAGGCATTCTGGGCGACGTCCTTTTCATTATTCAGCAAGTTCGTCCATGGAAGACCGTTCTGAATGATGTAGTTGCTCCAGTCTTCGCTGTTCCTTTCATTACAAGCGATGCTGATAATCTCTATTTTGTCTTTATGCTTGGCATAGTAGGCCTTCAGTTCGGGAATCTCGAATGTACAAGGGCCACACCATGTTCCCCAAAAGTCGAGGACGATGTATTTGTCGGTCGTGTATTCCGATAGTGTAAACTCATTACCCTTCGCGTCGGTTAGCGTAAAGTCGGGAGCGGGTTTGTCCACCAGATTCTTTTTCTCAGCCTCGAGATAAGCCTGATATTTATTATAGCGCTTCATCTTATCATCAAAGAACACTTTCAGCACACCATTGCGTACTCTCTCAGTCAGATGGGTGTAGAGATAGAAGGAGTCGAGCGGGAGATCGCTCAGGAGAAGTACCGAGGATTCGCTGTCGGGATGGTCCAATAGGTGTTGTCGTTTTACGTCTCTGATGGGTACATTCAGTTCACGACGTTTGGCAAAGTATTTATCCACTTCAGGCGTACCAAGATGCGCTTTCAGTTCATCCTCGTTCTTGTCGCGGGCGATAAGGTATTCTATCAACTCATTATGCAGGTTGTTGTAGCCGCTGAGCACGGTATTTCCCTTTACCACGTATTCTACATACTCTTCGTATGCCTTTCCCTTAACCTTTACCTTTTCATCGCCAACAAGGTCCACGTCGATACGTTTGGCCCCTCTTACTGGTATATCACATAGCCGGAAGAATACTCCTCGATGCAGGTTGTTGTACGTGTTCTCGGGAAACGTGTAGGAGAACTTGCCATTCACCGCTAAGATGGTGTCGGTTATCTCCGAAGCATTTCCATTATCTCCATACACAACATGCAGTGCGATGATGCTGTCATTACCCCAGCCATCAATATTGGCTACCACGGATTCTTTTTGTTTACACGCCCCCAGCAGCAGTACCACGGCAAGGGCAAGAGTTGTTAGAAGCTGTCTTGAATTTACCGCTAATATGTACTTGATTGGGCTTTTCTGTTTATTTAAGATTCTTTCCGGCATCTTTATCCTCTTTGTTCTTGCAAATAGACCACTATTTGCTGCACCCAAAGAAGACAAATCTACTCGAAAATAATTCTTAACTAAACTTGAAATAAATTCAAGACAACTTCTAAGTTTGGTTGGTTTCATTGTGGTTGGTATATTAGGGAAATTGTTTATTTCTTCTTCGGCTCACGGTTCAGTCTATACACCACATGCAGCATGGCATAGCGCGGCACGGTGTTGTACCATGTCTCGGTGCGACCTTGGGCATTGAGGGTGCGGCGCACGGTAGAGAGCTGGCCAAGGATGTCGAAGCCATCAAGCATGAAGATAAGGTTGCCGTGCATGAGCGAGGCATTGGCAAGGCGAGCATTCCATACCAGGTCGTTGGTGTTCATGGCGCGGTCTTCGTAACCACGGCGGCTATACATGGTGAGGTCGGTGCTCAGAGAGCAGTTCCACGGCAGGATAAGCTGAGCATTCAGTCCGTAGTTGAAGTCGGCCACGTTGATGGTGGTAAAGTCGGTGCGAGGACTCGTGGCGTGAGTCCAGCGTGCATAGCCACGGAAACCTACGCTGTGGTTCTTCCACTTGTAGCTGAGCGAGAGGCTTTCACTGAGGGACAGGTTGCGCACCTCGCTACGTGTACTCACGGTAGCTCCGGCCAATGACAGATAGTCCACGCTATTGACAAACGAGGCATCAGTGTTGGTGGTGATGAATAGGCGCTGCTTCTCGTCGAGTGCTTGGGTAAAGTGGAACGCTGCTCCTGCATCCCAATTACCGTTGATGTTTTCGGGGCGATAGGTGCGTATGCCTGTTTGTGGTTCATAAGTCATGGCTTCGGCCACAGCATTCTCGATGAGATTGTAGTGTGCTGTCACCCGCATACTGCGTGAGATTTCTCTCTTGCTCCAGTAACGACTGAAATCCACGCTATGCCGGCGTGTCTGCTTTAGAGTAGGATTGCCGTAGCGTACGATAAGTGGATTATTGTCATCTACCACATCGAGCAGTCTCACAAGTGACGGTTCGTTATAGTCCATACGATATGAGAGATTAAAATCATCGAATCCAAAACGTACGTAGGGCTCAAACACTATCGTTTGGCGTTTCATGGTAGTGTCCAGAATGCCACGCGCATAGTCCAAGCGGTCGGTCTGCATACGCAATGTAGGAGTAAAGCCGATATTCCGTTGCTTCCCAAACAATCGGAAGAATTGTGTTATGTCTACCTCTATCTTATGAATATCGCTGTTGGCTACAGAGTTGTAGCTATTCTGATAGTCGAGACATTGCTGCAACGAATCGCGTGTTGAGGGCAGTGTGCCCAGTGCATGGCTGCCGCCACTCCATTCCGCAAAGCGGTCGAGACGATACAGTTTGTAGTTGCCCGATGAATGATGCTTGCGGTAGCTATAACTAGGTGTCACGTGCAGAGACTTACCCTTGTATCGATAGCTTGCCGATGCGCCATATTCATAGTTCAACGAAGGCATTGTCGCATAACGGTTCTGAAACACGTCATTACCCTCCATGCTGTTCCCGTATCGCAAATCATAGTGTGCAAACTGTTCTCCTCCAGTCCTATTAAACTTACCGTTAACAGCTACATTCACATAGTCTGGTGTGTTGGGGATGCGAATCATCGCATTAGCATTGACCCTTGCCGACAGATTCCTGTTCCATCCTTCACCGACATTTGTGACGCGGTTTACCAACGACTCCTCCAATCGCTGACTGCCCATGCCAGCAAACAGGCTGTCAATCGCAGCACCGCGATAGCTGTCCATCGGATTGGCTGAGAAGGAGGCATATAGCTGTTCCACGCGGTTGCTGCCATCGGTATACTCTATTCGTGGCGTGACGTTTCCATACCAGTTATCATATTTCAGTTGCAAGTCATGGTCACTGCTTACCTTGAAACGGTCGGTACGTACATTGCTTTTGTTGCGCCAATAGGCATTGTCAGAGGTAATGAAATAATCTCCCGAGCCGACACTCTCATTGACTATATCCTCATGCGCCAGCTTTACGTTGCTTGTCAATTTCCATTTGTCATCAAGGTCCTTGAGCAGCAGCTCGGTACCACCATACTGCATATCGGTCAATCCCGACGCCTGCCATTCGGGGTTCCAGTTGCCCGAGGTGCCCGGTGAGCGTGTATCGTTCGTGTTGTTGAAGTTGCCGAACAGTGCAAGGCGCGACACATCGGAGAAGCGCAGTCCGAACACGCGTCCCAAGTAGCGGTCGTTCGTGCCGTAGGCTGCCTCGGCGTTGGCAATCCAACCGACCGAATACTCGCGTTTCAAGTTCACATCCATCACTAACGGATACTCTTTCAATGAGTCCACACCAGTGATATAAGCATATTCGGGCGTACGCTCATATACCTTTACCTTGTTTACCATATAGGCCGGCAAGTTCTCCAAGGCCACACGCGGGTCACCACGGAAAAAGTCCTCGCCATTCACCAGCAAGCTGCTCACGAAGCGTCCATTCACCATGATGCGACCACCGTCGAGCTGCACGCCAGGCAGCTGACGGATGAGTCCGTCGAGCATACTGCCCTGAGCCAGTTGAAACTCCGAGGCGTTGAACACCAGTGTGTCCTTGCCTGCCACCATGCGTATCTTCGTAGCCTCCACGGTGACCTCGTCAAGTAGTATGTTGTCGCGGCGTAGCAGTAACACGTCGCCCAAGTAGCGATAATTGTTGCGCTTGCCTTGGATATGTATGTCCATATATTTGGTAGTATACCCCGGATGCGTAAAGCGCAGGATGAGCCTGTCGTGCTGTAGCTCCTTAAGACTGATGAAGAGATTCACCTTTCTATTATTGACGAGAGCCAAGTTATCGGCACTCAACGATTTCTTCTCTGCCAGCACAACGCTGTCCGTCGTCATCACTTCGACGGTAGCATCGCTTATATACATGCGCGAACTTATATCCTTGACTTTACCCGACAAGTAAAAACGCTTCCACTGAGCATATAGTGTACCAATGGGTGCTACCGATAGCAGCATCATCACTGCCCATACCTTGAAAGTTTGCTTCATAGTATTGCCTCCTTTGCTTTTATTAGTTATTTCTGCCGGCAAAGGAACACAAATCGCGATAGTGAGGCAAAGATTTAGCGTGACATTTGCGTGACGTGGGCGTGACATTTGCGTGACACGAAGGATTCAGACTTATTTAATGGTTCTCCGATGAAATCGGCGTTTTTTGAACCCATTGTCCCTCGCTGACCCCTTCCTATTGGCGAAAGTTCATAAATCGGTTGGCAATGGCAAAGGCTTTATATTGGCAGTGCTTGCGCACTGCCACGATGAAGAAAAAGTAAGAATTGAGCATAGTAAACAATATCGAAGAGATCCCTCGG
>CANBEE010000205.1 GCA_947367415.1 uncultured Bacteroidales bacterium | reverse complement strand
CATGTCGGTGACCGCCGAGGAGCTGGAGCGACTGGAAACGAGTTTTGAGTTGCGATAAATTATAAATTAGGTATTAGGTCACACAAAGATTTACACTTTTGTACACATTGCACCATGGTAGCAGTCGGCAGTCAGTTCATACGCGTCATGGAGTGCTATTCAAACACCTTTAGCTCATCGCGTGTGAGCACGCCCTCTTGCTGCAGCAGCTGTTTCCAGAAGGCATTGTCGTTGCCGTGAGCAAATGCTCCGCCTCCGCACCATGGAGCCACGAAGAGCCATAGTGCACCGCTCTCCTGCATGCTCTCCCAGCTGGGCACGCTGTTGCATTCGGCCAGGCACAGCATCTTGTTGGGGTATGCCTTGCGCAGGTGCTCATAGTCGGCCACCATGGCATGATGCGAGGTGTTTCCCTCGGGATACCCGTCGCGTGCCACGATGTCCACATATTCGTCGCCAGGGTACCAGTCGGGATCGTTGAGCTGCGATGTCCATATCCACAGCAGATTGTGTATGCCCTTTTGGGTAAGGTAGTCATACATGTAGCGATACAGCATCTTGTATGCCTCGGCTCCTTCGCTTCCCCACCAGAACCATCTGCCTGCAGCCTCGTGGAGTGGGCGGAAGAGGATTGCCACCCCCTGCTGTTGATAGTAGAGCAGCAGGTTGGCCACGTTGTCGAGTCGCTTCAGCAGCAGCTTGTTCTCGGGCGTACCCTCTGTGGCTGCCTGCTTGGGCGATATGTAGCAAGGCTTCTGCTCGCCCGTGGCAGCTGCTTCGGTGTAGAATCCGCCCCAGCCCTCTTCACCTTCGGCAAACACGTTGCAGGGCATGTGTATGTGCCACATGAATCCTACGATGCCCCCTGCCTTCTGCCAGTTGAGGGCAGTGGCGGTGCGATAGTTTATCCACGACTGGTCGTGATGCTGGAAGTCGAATACGTTGACTGCCGGGTACTTGCCCGCAGCCTGGTATATGCGCTGTGCGTCGTTGGTGTTGTAGTTCCATTCGGCTTGGCAGCCTGCCATCACTCGCTTGCCCCACACCTCATCTTTGAGGTAGGCATATAGTTTGCGTGCGGCCTCGTTGGCCAGCGTGTCGGCCGGTGCCGTGTCGATAGCTGTGTCTGCCATGGCCACCATGGCACTCAGCAGGCAGATTGTAGCCAGCAGTCTTCGTTTCATATCACTGTGTGTATTGAGTCTTATCTGTTGATTCTCTTGATTGTCGTTGCTTCGCCGTTCTCATTGGTGGTGACGATAATGTTGACACCCTTCAGCATCTCCTTTTGGCATCTGCCCTGCATGTCATACACCTTGGCAGCGCTCTGCGGCATTGTCGTGTGCTCTATGGCATTGTCCTTGGCATGCAGCGTGGCCTGTTGCAGCACTATGGTCTGTGCTTCGGCGCTCATGAGCGCTATGCTGCCCACTCCGCCCCTTGCTGTACCTATACCGAGTCGGCAAGTTGTCTTTCCCGCCTTCACTACGGAGCGTCGGCGCTGTCCGTTGCCATGTGTGTATACAGCTATTACGTCGGACTTGAGCGGCATACCGAAGGTCAGCTCCAGTGCCTCATACGTGTCGGCAGCCAGCGGTTCGGTCAGATACCATCCCACGGCACCGTACCGGTGCAGGCCCACGGTACTGCGTACGCCCTTGGTGCCTCCGCTCACTGTCAGGTTCTGCCATGTCAGTGCTGGATGCTGCGAGTCGAATCCACCGTCACAGGCTGTCCACTCCACAGCCTTTAGCGTATAGCCCACACCCTTGATGTGTATGCCCTGCTTCAGTGCCTTGGCCACCTGTGCCGTCACCACCAGCTCATAGTCGCCACTCACGTTGCATGCCTCCAGTCCGTCGAGGCATGTCCATCCCGTGCCGTACGACACCTGCAGCTGCGCCCACTCGCCCGCCTCTATCACGAAGCGTACGATATCGTCGGCGCTCACGCCTGCCATCTGCTGGGCACTGATGTTCACCACATCGCCCCAGTCGTCGAAGGTCGCGTTTCCCTTCCACAGCTGTTTGGTCTCAGCAGTTGCTGTTGTGCACGTCATGCCCAGTAGGACTATAGCCAATGCTGAGCGTAGCCATGCGAGTGCGATAGGATAGTGAGGTCTCATAGTGTATTTTTTCTTCTTTATGGTGCAAATATAAGTAAAAAAGTTTTTTGTAGGCACTGCGGCCATGCAATATCCGGCTATCTCTTTATCCTCAGAACCGCAATACGGTGAGCGAGTGGGGCGGCAGTTCCACGCAATCGTCCTTCACGCTGAAGGTGCGGTCGGTGGGCACCACGCGATTCTCGGCCCCTATCTCGTTGTAGTCGTCGGGCGAGGCACCGCTCAGCACCTTGCCCTCTATCTTGCGTGGCAGCTTCTTAGCCACGTCGAGTGTCAGCTTTCGGCTCTGCGAGGGATCCTTGTTCACTACCACCAGCGCGTGGCGCTTGCCGTCGGCACTCACCGTAAGTATGCCATCGAGCACCCCGGTGGAGGCGTTGTTGTTGCCCGCGAGCTGCTCGGTGCTGCACTGTATGGGCTGCACGTACTCTTCCAGCATGTTTACATACATATCAAATACATGGTATGTAGTGCGCTTGAGCAGTCCCTCGGGATGCACAAAGATGGCTCCGCGCGTGTTCACGATAGGCGAGAAACAGGCGATCTCCACGATGTCGGCATGGCGCAGACAGGCGTTGAGGAAGCAAGCCGAGAACAGGGCATCGGCCATCGTGTATTGTGAGGGGATATCATTCTTGCGTCGGGCCTCCAGATCGAATCCGCGACGGAAGTCGCCATGCCACGGGTGATGCCAGTTCTTCAGGTTCCACTCATCGTAGGCAATCTTGATGCGTCCGCCTCCGAATCCAGCCTCCTCCAGTATCTCGATGGTGCGCTGTATGTCCTTCTCGGGCGCGTCGGTACGCATCATGCAGTCGAGGTAGGGAGCCGGGGTGTTGTGGTGAAACAAGGGGTCCCAATATCCATGTATGGAGATGTAGTCGAGGTGTCGTCCAGCCTCGCGCAGCAGCGGCAGTGTCCAGTTCTTGTTTGATGTGGCTGCGGCAAACAGCTTCAGCTCCTTGTCTACGCTGAGCATCAGCTTGGCGCTCTCGCGCACCAGCGGTCCCCACTCCTGCACGGTACGTGCTCCCAGCTCGTGAGCACCCCAGTTCTCATTGCCCACGCTCCAGTACTTCACGTTGTGAGGTGCGTCATACCCGTTGGCCATGCGCATGCGCCCCCACTTGCCTATGCTGAGGTTGCAGTACTCCACCCAGTCGCTCATCTCCTCGGGTGTTCCCGTGCCTGCATTGGTGCAGATGTAGGGTTCGCATCCCACCTTGCGGCACCACTTGATATACTCGTCAGTACCGAATGTGTTGGGGTCTTCCACCTGCCATGTCTTGTCATATACGGGCTGGCGGTCAGGGCCCACGCCATCTACCCAGTGATAGGTAGACACGAAGCATCCTCCGGGCCAACGCACGATGGGAGTCTTGATTTGTCTGAGTGCCTCTATCACATCGGTGCGGAATCCGTCTTCGTCGGCAAACTTCGATTCCGGGTCATAGATGCCACCATACACCTGTGTATCAAAGTGCTCTATGAAGTGTCCGAATATCATCGTGTTGTACTTGATGGGGGCGGCGCCGGCCTCCACCGTCATCGTGTTTTGCGCCCATGCCATCACGGGGCAAAGGACGAGTGTGAGCAATATCTTACTCATTTCTTGGTGTGTGTGCTATTTATGGTTTTTGCATTATGTTTTTTATCAATCTCACTTCCGTGGTGTCGAACGGTGTGTGGTCGCGTCGGAAGATGTCGTGAAACCATAGGGGTGGCTCCTCGCAGTCGGGCATGGGTTCGCTCCAAGCAAAGATGGTGTTTGTCTTGCCCGCCACGAATCCCCAGTTGATAGCAGCTATACCGTGCTGTTTCAGCATAGGGAGAATGTTGTGGAAGCGACTGTCGTTGCGACGTGCCATATACTCGGTGCATACCATAGGACGGTCGTGGGTGCGGAGGAAGTCAATCCAAGTCGTATGGTCGCGCTTGTTGCCATAGTTATGGTAGGTGAGGATATCCGAGTTGGCTATCTGGAAGATGTTCAGTTCGGGACAGCCAAAGTACCATATGCCCGCCGTGATAGGTTGGCTCACACGACACTCGCGTGCCCAGCGGAACACTTTCCGCAACAATGGCAATGACGAGTCATTATGTCCGTTATTACCAGGTTCGTTGTATAGGTCCCACATCCATACGCGTTCGTCGTCACCGAATGTTGTCATTATGTCTTTTACGTAACTCTCCAGTATGGGAAACAGTGTTGCAGTGTCGGCACGCAGGCTTACGGCCGGGTCGCGCACCCAGCCCGAGTTGTGTATGCCTGGGCGTGGCGCAGGTTGTGGTCCGATGTCCGACTCCATGTTCCAACAGTCATCGAAGAATACAAACATTGTTTTGATGCCGTGCTTATCTGATATAGTGAGATACTCGTCAATATGGCGTTTGAAGGCCTCCGCTTCGTGACGCCATACCACACTGCTCAAATATACGCGCATGACGTTGAACCCCAGTTCCTCGGCCCATCCCAGTTCGCGGTCTATCGTTGCAGGGTCCCACGTCGACGTCTGCCACATCTCTATCTGATTGATGGCCGTGCTGGGCTGGAAGTTGCACCCTGCACGATAGGGCTGTGCATTGTACCACGCCCATGCCTGCTCTTTGCTCC
>CANBEE010000204.1 GCA_947367415.1 uncultured Bacteroidales bacterium | reverse complement strand
CCAAGCTTTTAAGCTCGGTAGCCGAAGAAGCTGTCCACTGCTCAAAGAAGTTACCACCAAACATTGGCGAATAGTTGTTACCCTTGCTACTCGTCTTAAAACCATTGTTGGTCCAAGATGCGATAGCATCCATCCCTGGATCTACCAAGAGAGAATCGACATTCTCTCCCAACTGTGCATAACCGAAAAGCGGCATCACTGCACAGCACGCCATCATAGCGACTTTGCGTAAGACTTTTTTCATGATAGTTTTTTAATAGATTATGTGAATATACTTATCGATGTCAAAAGTAGAGAAATATTTACCGAATAGCAAAAAATACTTAAAAAATCTTTGTATCTTTGGCCTAAATAAATGAATAATGACCTAAAAACCGAATATTTATGAAATATATAGGACCACACGTATCGGCATCGGGCGGCGTAGAACTTGCCCCTGTGAATGCCAAGGAACTGGGCGCAACAGCCTTTGCCCTCTTCACCCGCAACCAGCGCCAATGGGTATCGAAACCACTATCGGAGCAGAGCATTACCCTCTTCAAGGAACGTTGCGCCGAGTATGGCTATGACGCACGGCATATTCTCCCCCATGACAGCTATCTCATCAACCTGGGGCATCCACACGAGGAGGGACTGGAAAAGTCACGCGCCGCCTTCTACGATGAGATGCACCGCTGCGAGCAGCTCGGACTCTCGATGCTCAACTTCCACCCGGGTAGCCACCTCAACGAAATAGACAAGGATGCCTGCCTGGCACGCATAGCCGAAAGCATCAACATATCCCTCGACCGCACACAAGGAGTGACGGCAGTCATTGAGAACACAGCCGGACAGGGCAGCAATATGGGATTCTCCTTCTACCATCTGGCACAAATCATCGAGCAGGTAGAAGACAAGAGTCGGGTGGGCGTATGCCTCGACACCTGCCACACCTACTCGGCAGGCTACGATATCAAGGACAACTACGAAGCCGTATGGCAGGAGTTTGGCGAGGTAGTAGGCTTCTCTTATTTAAAAGGTATACACCTCAACGACACGAAGAAGGCATTGGGCTCACGCGTAGACCGTCACGAGAGCATTGGCCTGGGATTGCTGGGCATCGACTTCTTCAAACGCTTTATGAAGGACCCGCGCTTCGACAACATTCCGCTCATCCTCGAAACTCCCGACGAGACACGCTGGGCCGAAGAGATACAGCTGCTGAAAAGTTTCGAAATTGCCTAAAACGACAGAATCCAAGAATCAAATTGGCGGAATTTTGTTGGTTTTTATGATAATTTCTCACAATATCGCAATTTTTCTTGCCAATTTGTTGCACCAATCAAAACAAACCCATACCTTTGCGTCAGGTAACTAAGGTAAAAAGAGAAATGAAGCTAACTCACCTACATCGCCATTATCATCACCCTATCAGCCGATAAGGTAAGCGATGTATGTAGTTTGTTTTCATCATACAGGAAGGACTTACCTATCATCAGGCAGGTCCTTCTTGTTTTTTGCACACTTATTTATATTAAAGACGAAATATTACGAACCATATGATACGAATAGCTATCCAGTCGAAAGGACGACTCAACGAGCAGAGCGTCGACCTGCTGCAAGATGCAGGCATGAATGTGAATGACCAGAAGCGTAAGTTTCTCGATCGTGTAGGCAACTTCCCTCTCGAGATTCTCTACATGCGCGATGATGATATCCCCGAGGTCGTTGCCGACGGCTCTGCCGACATTGGCATCGTGGGCTACAATGAGGTGGCCGAGACAGATGCCGCAGTAGAGGTAGTGCGCCGATTAGGATTCGGTGGTTGCCGCATCTCGCTGGCTATCCCCAAGGCCGATGAGTACACCTCGCCCGCGTATTTCCAGGGCAAGCGCATCGCCACCTCCTACCCCAACATCCTACGCCGCTTCTTTGCCGAAAAGGGCATCGAGGCCAGTATCCGCGTCATCAAGGGCTCGGTGGAGATAGCTCCCGCAGCAGGCATTGCCGATGCCATCTTCGATATCGTGTCGTCGGGCGGCACCCTCGTGTCAAACGGGCTCAAGGAGGTGGAGCAGGTCATTCAGTCCGAGGCGGTGCTCATCGCCAACCCCAACCTCTCGCCCGAGAAGCGTGCCATCCTCGACTCGTTGCTCTTCCGCATCGATGCTGTCACCAATAGCCGTGGAAAGAAATATATCCTGATGAACCTCCCCGCCGACAAGGTCGACGAGGCCATTGCCATACTCCCCGCCATGCGCAGTCCGTCGGTGATGCCTCTGGCCGACAAATCCTGGTGCTCACTGCACTCCGTAGTGAAAGCCGACGAGCTGTGGGACAAGATAGAGCGCCTCAAGCAGATTGGTGCCGAAGGCATCCTCGTCTTGGATTTGGATAAAGTGATTGAATAAATGAAAAATTAATAATTAAAAATTAGAACAACTTAAACCGTGCTAGTTTTAATTCCTAACTTTTAATTCAGCATGCTACAAACCTACATTACCCCCGATAAGAATACCTGGCCCGCCCTGATGCAGCGTGCCACCGATGACGATACGGTCATTGAGCAGCGCGTACGCACCATCCTTGAGCGCATCCGCCAGGGAGGTGACGAGGCCCTACGTGCCATCACCACTGAGATTGACGGACGTTGTCCCGAGTCGTTGCAAGTCGCCGAGGCTGAGTTTACCGAAGCCGAGACCTTGGTGAGCGACGAGCTCAAGTCGGCCATCCGCCAGGCTGCAAGCAATATCAGTGCTTTCCACAAGGCGCAGCAGACTCCAGCCGTAGACGTACACACCATGCCCGGCGTGCACTGCCGTCGCCGCGTGCTCCCCATACGCCGCGTAGGTCTCTACATACCAGGTGGCAGCGCCCCACTCTTCTCCACCATCCTGATGCTGGCACTTCCTGCCCAAATTGCAGGCTGCGAGGAGATTGTGCTGTGTACCCCATGCGACCGCACCACCGGTAAGGTCAATCCCGTAGTGCTCTATACCGCCCAGCTGTGTGGTGTACGCACCATTTACAAACTGGGTGGCGCACAAGCCATTGCCGCCATGGCCTACGGCACCGAGAGAATAAAGCGCGTGTTCAAGATATTCGGTCCGGGCAACCGCTATGTGACCAAGGCCAAGCAGTTGGTGAGCGCGCAGGGCACCGCCATCGACATGCCAGCAGGTCCTTCCGAAGTGATGATCATGGCCGACGACAGCGCCCGTCCCGACTTCGTGGCGGCCGACTTCCTCTCCCAAGCCGAGCATGGCCCCGACAGCCAGTCGTTGCTTGTATGCCGCAGTCAGGAGTTTGCCGGGCAGGTCAATGCCGAGGTCGCGCGCCAGCTCGCCCTCCTACCCCGTGCCGACATCGCCACACGCTCGCTTGCCAATAGCCGCATCGTGGTATTTGACGACATCGACACCATGGTTGCCTTTGCCAACGACTACGCCTCCGAGCACCTCATCATCGCCATGGACGACGCGTGGGCTGTGGCCGACCGCATCACCGCAGCAGGCAGCATCTTCGTGGGGCACTACTCACCCGAGAGCGCCGGCGACTACGCCTCAGGCACCAACCACACCCTGCCCACCATGGGACTCGCCAGTGCCTACAGCGGCATCTGCCTCGACAGTTTCATGCACGCCATCACCTATCAACAACTCACCCAAGAAGGGCTCAACAGCCTCAGCAACACCATCATCCGCATGGCCGAAGCCGAGGGACTGGATGCACATGCCAATGCAGTGAAGGTAAGGGTGTCCTCGAAGGGTTCCGGCAACTCTGAGTCCTCCGAGAACTCTAATTGTCAATTGTCAACTGTCAATTTTCAATTAAAGAATGTCCGCCCCAACATCGCCGCCCTGAAACCCTACTCCACCGCTCGCGACGAGTACAAGGGCAGCATCGGCATCTACCTCGACGCCAATGAGAACCCCTTCGACAACGGCTACAACCGCTACCCCTCTACCGCGCTCAAGGAGCAGGTACGCAGCACCATAGCACAGAAGAAGGGCGTCAACCCCGCACGCCTCTTCCTCGGCAACGGCAGCGACGAGGCCATCGACCTCTTGTTCCGCATCTTCTGCCGCCCAGGCATCGACAACATCGTCAGCATAGCGCCCACCTACGGCATGTACAGCGTATGTGCCGCCATCAACGACATCGAGTGCCGCGAGGTGATGCTCGGCGAGGATTTCAGTCTGCCCGTAGAGGCACTCCTGAGCGCTACTGACATGCAAAGCAAGCTGCTCTTCGTCTGCTCACCCAACAACCCCACGGCCAATGCCTTCCCCCGCGAACAGCTCGTCTCGCTCCTGAGCCGCTTCCCCGGTATCGTGGTGGTCGACGAGGCCTACACCGACTTCTCCTCTGTGCCCAGCATGGTAAAGCTGATTGACCAATACCCCAACCTCATCGTCCTGCAGACCCTCTCGAAAGCCTACGGCCTTGCCGGTCTGCGCATGGGTCTTGCCTTCGCAGAGGAGCGTATCATCCGCCTATTCGAGCAGGTAAAATACCCCTACAATATCGGTGCTGATACATTAGCTTTGGCACAACGCCTCCTCGAGGCAGATATCACTCCGCAGGTACAAACCCTCATCGCCGAACGTAAGCGTGTTGCCGCTACTTTAGCCGAGCTACCCTATATAGAGAAGGTATACCCCAGCGATGCTAATTTCCTCCTCGTGAAGACCGCCCGTCCGCGCGAGCTCTACGACTACCTCATCGCCCGTGAACTCATCGTGCGCGACCTGTCTCTTATACACATCTCCGAGCCCACGAGACTCGAC
>CANBEE010000203.1 GCA_947367415.1 uncultured Bacteroidales bacterium | reverse complement strand
AGTCCGACCACCGCAAGCGCCACACGCGCTACAAGCGTTTAAACAGCCAATTGAACTTTGCCGCCAAGGGCGATGTGTCGCAACTCGTGGATGTGAACGATATTGCCGAGGAGGTGGACGAGCCACAAGCACCCCTGCGCCGTATGCATAAGCTACCGGCCAAGACTACGGCGGCGAACTACTACCGCTTGCTCTATGCTAATGGAGATAATATCTCCTACCTGCACATCCCCGAACTTGCCGAGATGAGTGCGGCGAACAAGGGTTCGTTCGGTGACTTCATGTATATCCTGCTTGCCGCACAGAATGAGGAGCAGCTTCACACAGGGCGCAAGACCGATGACGAGGACTACCTCATTGAGCATACGCGCCTCGCCATGGCCGCTACGGGTACCATGTCGTCGGTGCGCGAGTTTATCCCCAACCTCGAGGATGGTCTCTCCACCCGCTTCCTCTATCATAACCTTCCGGCGAAAAGTGTTGTGCGTGGCGAGATGGATGAGGCTACGGCCGAGGCGTTCATGGATGTATATGGCCATCACCGCGGTGTGCTTACAGATATATGGAAGGAGCTGCGCCAGTTTGAGGGCAAGACCGATGAGGAGATGCCGCGCCTGGTCATCTCTGATGAGCAGCGATTGTATATCGATGAGTATTACCGCCAACTGGTGTCGTTCGTTGCCCTCACCCAAGCGGACAAGGACTTGCGTGCTCCCATCCTGCGCTCGCGCCTCAACCTTTACCGTATGCTGATGATCATTGCCGTGCTTCGTCGCCATGAGGAGCAGGGCAGTGTAGAGGGTATGTTCGGTGAGAAGCGCTTTGCCATCGCAGAGGCCGACCTCAAGTGGGGCCTCGCGTACATTTTCTATTGTATGATGCAGACCTCCACGATCTATGATCGCTTGCGCCGTGAAACCCTGGAGGAGGAGCCCAAGCGTATCTACATCAGCGCCCTTGCCTTCCTACATATGCTCCCCAAGCAGTTCACCACCGCTGAGGCCGTGCGCATAGGTGAGGAGATGGGCATCAAGAAGAATGCTGTAGCCAAGAAGCTGGCCAAGCTGAGCAAGGAGTATTACATCGGCAAGGTGCGTCAAGGCGTGTTCGTGAAGACCTCAAAAATGGAAAGGAACAACTGGAAGAAACAATGTACACTTTCTGCCGCCTAATCTGCTGAGCATCACGGAGGCTAAGCCCAAAAGATGTACATAAAATATACACTTTTTGTACACCTTTTTGGATAGTTTTATAACTATGGATAGGCTGTTATAGCAGTTTGAACCTCACCTTGGCTACCACGTTCATCGGACGCAGCTGGCATACGTTGCGGTAGATGTTGAGGTTGCTGTAGTTGACCTGCGTGTAGGCTTGCTGGTTGAAGAGGTTGCTGGCCTCCACCTCGAGGTCGATGCGCTTCATCTTGTACTTCACCTTGGCATCGGCAAACCAGTGGTGGCGGTTCTCGTCGGTGAGGTTGTTGTAGCTATCCTCGGCCGAGGCGGAGAGGGTGAGCTTCTTCGTCAGGTGCAGGTTCATCGTCAGGCGATGGGTGGCGGTGGTGATGGTGCGTGCCGAGGCTGCACCGCCCTGCACGTAGCTCTGGCTCATGCCGCAGCCCGAGCTGAAGACGAGGTTGATCTGGCGTATGGGCGTGATGGTGCCCGCGCCGCCGAACGACAGGCTGCGGTACTCCATGGGGTAGATGATGCCGCCGATGTATTGTTCGTCCTGTGTGAGCGAGGCGTTGGCGAAGAGGCTCAGCGTGGCCTGCCACCAGTTGAAGCCCTGGCTGAGGCTGGCTCCGGCGCGGTAGGTGTCGGAATGGGTGTCCTGCTCTATGCCCTCGACGATGGAGGTGACCCCGTCGTAGCGGTAGCCGTACACGACATTCTCGTCGAGGCGGGTGTAACCGAACTCGGCATTGGCAAAGGTACCCGAGAGGCTGTTGGCATAGCGCACATCGGCATTGGCGGCGAGTGTGCCGCGATTGAAGAGGCGGTCCACGTAGTCGCGCTGGAAGGTGCGGTAGTTGGTCATGATGGCTCCCTGATAGATGGCATTGGGGTTGCCCACGTTGCGGTGGTAGCGCACGCTGGCTCCGCCCGACAGTTCATTGCCCGTGTAGCTGAGTGCCAACGATGGTGCCACGAGCAGCTGCATGTGGTGATAGTTGCCCGAGTGGATGCGGTCGTCGAGGTTCTGCGTGTTGAGGTTGAGCGGCAGGGTAAGGGTAGCCTTGAAGTCTTCGTACTTGTAGGTGTACTCCTGCCCCAATACCAGTTCGTAGAGGCGGTACCACACATCGTTCTGCAGGGCGCTGCCCGTGAGCGGGGTGTAGCCGTCGAGGTCGCTCTCCACGTGGTGTATGCCGCCCACGAAGTTGATGCCGTAGTTGAGGCGGAAGTTGCCGAGCCCTATGCCATAGCCCGTGTGGAACGTGGCGGCGTAGTGCTGTGAGGTGATGTCCTGCGTGTAGCGGGCGGTGCTGTCGATGCTCACGCCGAGGGTGCTCGGCCTGTGGGCAGCGCCCACGGAGAAGTTGAGGCGGAAGTTGTTGTCGCCGATGCTGCGGATGGTGTTGGCCGTGTTCTTGATGGAGAACTCGGGACGGTCAAACCGCTGCGTCACGCGCTGCGCACCGCTCAGGGCGTTCGAGGTGAGCGTGCCCGTCACGGCATCGCGGTTCCACGAGCCCTTCACCTGCAGGCGGTTGTTGAAGAATCCCTCGTCGGCATTCCACTGGTAGTGCGCCTGGGCATTGAGGTTGTGTACGTGGGTCTCAGACGTGAGCGTCTCTTCCGTCACGAGGCGTGTGTCGGCAGTCACGAAGCGGTCGTTCATCGTGTATCCCTCGCGGCGTATATCGTCGTTGTGGTAGGTGGCGTTGAGCGTGAGCTCGGTGTCCTTGTTGAGCTTCTCCAAGTGGTTGAGCCCTATCGCATGGGTGTGGTTGTCGAGGTAGCGCCGCTTGGGCAGTCCGGCACTGGAGGGCATCACTGCGCCCATGGGGCAGAAGGGGTAGAGCCCCACGCCTCCCATGGTGTACTGCTCGGTCAGCTCGGTGGATACGTCGTTGCCCGCATTGTCGCCCTTGTAGACGGTCATGTGCTGGCGGCGCTTGCCGAAGTACATCGCCGTGGCCTCGCCCGCCATGAGCGGATTACTGCCTACGTTACCTTGCAGCTGGGCACCGCCACCTACCATGGCGTTGACGGAGAAGGTGCCCTTGGCCTCGGGGCGCAGCTTGAGGTTGACGGCCACCTTATCGGTAATCTCCTTCCCCTGCAGCGACTTGATGGCCTGGTGGTTCTCCATCACCTGCACGGTGGCCACATCCTGTGCGCTGACGTTCTTCGTGGCCAGTCCGTAGCGCGTGTGCAGCATGTCCATGTCCTCGATGTAGAACTTCGAGATGTTCTGCCCGTTGTACTTGATGCCTCCGCTCTCGCTCACCTCCATGCCGGGCATGCGCTTGATGACGTCGGCAATCACGCGGTCGTCCTGCTGCTTGTAGGCGGCCACGTTGTAGTTGATGGTGTCGCCGCTCCGCCGTATCTTGTCGGCCACGATGCTCACCTCCTTGATTGTTATCGATTGTTCCACGGTAAGGAAGTCGAGCCGCTGCGAGCGGTTGGGCACCATCTTTATATTTTGCCCGATGGCCATACCTGCCGCCGTCACCGCCACGGAGTCGGTGTCGAAGGCGAACTCCACCTTGTAGTAGCCGCTCGCCACATCCACATCGGCAAAGCCGAGGATGATGCCCTTGCCCTTGGGCGATACGGTGACGTAGGCATCGGCGGCCTTGCCGTCGGCACCCTTCACGTAGCCGTCAATGACCGTTTTGTCTTGGGCAACGCTATCCAGCGCTATCGCCGTCAAGAAGGCGACAAGTAGTATGTGGTGAAGTTTCATGTTCATCGTGCATCGTTTTAAGGGTTGGTTATTCCAGTTCAAGGGGTTCGTAGGGGGTATGGATGGAAGTTATCTCATCGCTCAGTTTTACGCTTCCGTCAGGCATGATAGTGCCTTTTCTCCATCCTACGCTTTTGGGCCAGTTCTCGGTGAATCGTTTCTGATTCTTCTGTATCTCTGTGCGTGGATACTCCTTGTAGTCTCTATATTCATAGCAGATAATCGGGTGCTTGCCAGTCTCTACCTTAACGGCCTCGAAGGTGTATAGGCTATCGGTATCGTGCGCTTTGAGGATAAGCCCTGGTAAACCGCCGAGTTTCCACGGCCCTTGGCGCACAGGAATGTCGGGAGCAAACCATACCACATAATTGCGGCCACGGAAATGACATGTAGCCTTTTGGCACGTATAGCCCAATAGTTCCTGTATCTCGAAGGAGATAATCCAGTTCTGCAACGGATATTCTTCCGTATACTGCCCGTTGTAGCGTTCCAGACGGGAGGGCATACAGGCGTATTCTGTCAGCTGACCATTCTGGATATACAGGTCGGAATACTGGTATTGTATATAGAGATTCTTGTTCTTACCGCCTGGGCCTAACCACGCAGGCGAAGATTGTGCTTTGGGATTTTGTTTTCTCCATTCTTTCTTTAGAGAATCGCTGTTGTATACGAACCAACTATAATATCTGGAGATACTATCACCAACATCCAAACGTTGGTAGTCAACGTATGTATTCATGTCCAAAAGGCTGTCGGCATTCATGGCATACCATACACGCAGTTTGGTGGAGTCAATGACGGACATCTTGCCTTGATTCTTCTTGAATGGAGCACTTGCATGGCCTTGTTTTTGCTGGGCCACCACCGATGCAACAACCAATACAGCCGTTGCAGTAATCAAAAATCTTCTTGC
>CANBEE010000202.1 GCA_947367415.1 uncultured Bacteroidales bacterium | reverse complement strand
GCAGGGATTGAGGTTGTAGAGGATAGTCTTGGCCAGCTTGCCCATGGTGTTGAGTTTGTCGAGATACTTGGCCATAGCCTTAGCTGTAGTGAACTCGCCGATAGAGTCGAAACCGGTGTCAGGACCGAGGAGTTTGAACATCTTGCTGTTGTTGTCGCGTATAGCTCCGTAGTGGAACTGTTGTGTCCAGCCGGTTTCTGCATCCATGATACCGAACTCAATCATCATGGCACTCTTGTACTTCAGAATCTCCTCCTTGGTGAGCTCGGTGCCACCATATACCTTATTAAATATAGCTTCAATTTCTGCATCGGTGTAGTCCTCAGCGTAGAACTCCTCGATACCGTGATCGCTGAGCTTACAGCCTTGCTCCTCGAAGAATTTGTGACGTACACGCAGCGCCTCGATGACATCGCTGAACTTGCTGATGGTAACACCACTCACCTCAGACAGTTTGTCGATGTAGGCACGGAAGTTGGCGGGAACCTCTACGGCCATAGCTTTATCGGGACGCCATGTGGGCAACATCTTCACCTCGAAACCGCTTTCACGGGTTTTGATATGATATTCGAGTGTGTCAACGGGATCGTCAGTTGTACAAACCACCTCAACGTTGTAACGACGCATGAATCCGCGAGCAGTATACTCGGGTTGCTTCAGCTTCTCGTTACATTCCTCGTAAATCTCGCGTGCTGTCTTCGGACTCAAGATCTTGTCAATACCGAATGCGGTCTTCAGCTCTAAGTGTGTCCAGTGATAAAGAGGATTACGGAAGGTATAGGGTACGGTCTCAGCCCATTTTTCAAACTTCTCCCAATCGGTAGTGTCCTTGCCTGTGCAATAGCGCTCGTCAACACCGTTGGTACGCATGGCACGCCACTTGTAGTGATCGCCACCAAGCCAGATTTCTGTAAGTGAACGGAACTGATGGTCATCAGCTACCATCTGTGGGATAAGGTGACAATGATAGTCGATGATGGGCATCTTCTTGGCATGCTCGTGATACAACTTCTGCGCCGTTTCGGTGGTCAACAGAAAGTTTTCATCCATAAAGTTTTTCATACGTTGCTATTTTTATAAGTTGTATAATGTATTCGCAAGTGACGAATTTAGCGGATTTATTTTGATTATACAAATGATTATCCGCTTTTTTTATTATTTTATTCTTTTTTGCACGTCACTTAATCACCGATGTACAATGTACTATCCTGCACTATCTCCACGGGCTTTATCGCATTCTCTGATTCAATCATCTCGCCTTCGATATAGATGCGTATGGGAGATTGGCGACCATTGTTGTGGATGGTGACACTCTTACGGAAGACGCCAGGGCGACGATTCTTTCCATTGTATGTAACGGAAATCTTACCCTTCTCCCCCGGCATAATGGGTTCGAGCGTATATTCAGGAACGGTGCAGCCACACGAGGCGTTGGCTTGATGAATGATAAGCGGTGACTTGCCCACATTAGTGAATACAAACTCATGGCTTACCACGGCTGTATCTTGCGAGAAAACGCCAAAGTTATGACGTGTTTTCTCAAACTTCATTTCACCTTTATCCTTAGGCTTTACCTCTTCTTGGGCAAAACCAGTAACTGCTGCAAGCAGCATGGCTACCATTAAAATGTACTTCTTCATGTTCCTAGTTCTTATTATGCAAATTTTCAATTTCTGTTTACCTGCTTCACTCCCTTCACCGTACGCAACTTCTTCACCAAGGCTTGCAGGCGGGCGTTCTCCTCAATCATCACGGTAAGTGTTCCCGAGAAGAGTCCGTCGTGAGAGTTGATGCTGATGTTGCGCAGCTGTATGTTCTCCTCCTTCGATATAATGGAGGTAATATTATTGACTATTCCAATATCATCGTGGCCGATAACAGTGAGTGTGATTGGATAGAGCGACCCCTTGCTCTTGCCTGCCCAACGGGCCTTGACCACACGGTAGCCGAAGCGGGAGTGCAGGTCGGAAGCGTTGGGGCAGTCGCAGCGGTGTATCTTGATGCCGCCGCCCGTGGTGACAAAGCCGAACACCTCGTCGCCGTAGATGGGGTTGCAGCAATGGGCGAGCTTGAAGTCGATACCCTTGAGGTTCTGGTCTATCACGAGCACATCGCCCGAGAAGCTTTGCTTGAGTTGTTCGTCTTGTTGCAGGTTATATCCCTCGGCACTGCGGGTCACCACATCGTGCGGCTCGGTCACTTGCTCTATGGTCTGCACGTAGCGGTCGATGAATTGGTTTACATCGAGCGAGCCCTCGGCTATCTTCTGATAGAACTCCGTCACCTGCTTGTAGCCCATCTGACGGATGAGGCGCATCATCGTGGGCTCATCGTACTCTATCTTGCGGTTCTTGAACTTGCGCTCTATGGTTTCGCGGGCAAAGGCTGCCTGGCGCGACTCTATCTCCTTGAGGCTCTGGCGTATCTTGGCGCGTGCCTTCGAGGTAGTGACGATGTCGAGCCAGCCCTGCTTGGGAGTCTGCGTGCTCGAGGTGAGTATCTCCACCTGGTCGCCATTGTTGAGCACATAGCGCAGCTGGGCGTGCTTGCCGTTGACCTTGGCTCCAGTGCAGCGGCTCCCCACATTAGTATGTATATGGAAGGCAAAGTCGAGCACCGTGGCTCCGTGGGGCAGTTTGAAGAGGTCGCCCTTCGGGGTGAACACAAACACGTCGTCCTTGTAGAGGTCCATCTTGAACTGGTCCATCAGTTCGATGCCGTCATCGTCCGTGTGCTCCAGTGCCTCGCGTATGCTTGTGAGCCATTCGTCAAGGCCCGTCTCGCTCTTCACACCCTTGTATCGCCAGTGGGCAGCCAGTCCGCGCTCGGCAATCTCGTCCATGCGCTCGGTGCGTATCTGCACCTCCACCCACTTGCCCTCGGGCCCCATCACCGTGGTGTGTAGCGACTCGTAGCCGTTGCTCTTCGGTATGGAGAGCCAGTCGCGCAGGCGCTTGGGGTTGGGCTGGTACATGTCGGTCACGATGGAGTAGGCCTGCCAGCACTCCTGCTTCTCCTTCTCGTACTCCGAGTCCAGGATGATGCGGATGGCAAAGAGGTCGTATATGCCCTCGAAGTTGGTCTTCTGCTTCTTCATCTTCTGGCTGATGGAGTGGATGCTCTTCGTACGTCCCTTGATGTGGTACTTGAGTCCGGCAGCAGCGAGTTTCTTGTCTATAGGGTCGATGAACGCGGCGATATACTTGTCGCGGGCAGCCTTGGTGGCATTGAGCTTCTCCTTGATATGGTAATACATATCGTGCTGCGTGTACTTGAGCGAGAGGTCCTCCAGTTCCGACTTCAGCTTGTACAAGCCCAGCTTATGTGCCAACGGAGCATACAGGTAGGCCGCCTCGTTGGCTACCTGCAGGCGTGCTGCCTCATTCTCGCTATCCTTAATCTGGCGCATGATATTGACGCGGTCGGCAATCATGATAAGGATCACACGCATGTCCTCGGCAAAGGAGAGCAGCAGGTTGCGGAAGTTCTCCGACTCGATAGTCGGATTCTTTTCATAGAGTTTGTTAATACGCACCAGTCCACCAAGTATACCTGCCACATCAGTTCCAAACTGAGTAGCCACCGCATCAGTGCTAATAAAGCCGTTCTTTACGATATCGTGGAGCAGGATACTGATAATGGCCGCCCGACGCATACCCATTTCATCAACCACAATGATTGCCGTCTGCAGATTATTGACAATGGGATTCAGCCCGAAGCTATCGCGCTGTAATCGTCCCTCCTCGATTGCCGTAGCGAGCAAATTGTGCATACGTTCCGTATCTTCGGGACGCAAGCAGTCACCCGCAAATTCTTGCAACCGACTCTTCAGCTCTACTAACCGTGCCTGTTCTTCGGGAGTGAAGAATGATATATCTTTCGTTTCGCCCATGGCTTGTACTTTTAATTGACTTTACTGAGAGTTACTTGATGTTACCTTCGGAATACAAAAGTACACTTTTTCCCACATACTTGTGGACAAAGCAATGCATATCTTAGCATCTGTTGAGTTTTTTTACCAATTCATCACAGCGCCGCAAGGCACTCTTTCAGCGAATCCATCCAATAGGGAACTGCAACGCCGTAGGTTTGTTTAATCTTTGTCTTGTCAAGCACAGAATAATGAGGGCGTGCAGCTGGTGTGGGATATTCATCGGTATGCAGGGGTTTCAGGTTACAACTATTGATGCCACCCAAAACAAATATCATCTTCGTAAAGTCGTACCACGAGCACACTCCC
Source organism: uncultured Bacteroidales bacterium (assembly GCA_947367415.1). GTDB lineage: Bacteria > Bacteroidota > Bacteroidia > Bacteroidales > Bacteroidaceae > UBA1189. The sequence continues at coordinate 769 of CANBEE010000202.1, read as the reverse complement.
TCGTTGCTGTAATGGTAGATACCGGGCACAATACCTTGATGCAAAATATGCTGTATGGCACGGGCCAGGTCGCGAGCATAGGTAGGAGTACCTATTTGGTCGAACACTACACCCAGTTCCTCGCGTTCGCTTCCGAGGCGCAGCATAGTCTTCACGAAGTTATTTCCGAAGGTACTATAGAGCCATGCCGTACGGATGATGACAGCCTCGGGATGAATCTCCCGTATAGCTTGCTCGCCAGCCAGCTTGGTAGAACCATACACAGAGTTGGGGCAAGTAGCATCATCCTCATGGTAAGGGATATGATGCTCTCCGTTGAACACATAGTCCGTCGATACATGTATGAGTCCTATCTGATGCTTGGCCGCCACACGGGCAAGATTAGCAGGAGCGAGGTGGTTGAGTTTGTCGCACAACAGGGTATCTTCCTCGGCCTTGTTCACGTTGGTATAGGCAGCACAGTTGACAATGCAATCGATGGCATGCTCTACTACGAAGCGCTCTATAGCCTCAATGTCGCAGATGTCGAGTTCTGCCACATCGGTAAAGTGATACACCAACTCTTGCTGCTCAGCAGACACCACACGCATTTCATTGCCAAGCTGACCGTTGGCACCGGTAATCAATATATTTTTCATTTGACAGTTCATATTCAATCAGCTATTTCATGAATAACTATAGTTTTAATTCTCCAAGTCCAATTCCCCTGCCCTATCCTTTTTATAATAATCGCTCAAGATACCTAATAACTGACTGATGGCCTTAGTTG
>CANBEE010000201.1 GCA_947367415.1 uncultured Bacteroidales bacterium | reverse complement strand
GTCTTGCTCTTCCCGGCAACGGTACCATCGTGGCTACCCACAAGAATCGTATTGAGCTTTTCAAGCAGGCTGCCCGTCTTGTGGTGGAGAATGCTTATAAGTATTACCGCGATGGTGATGAAAGTGTGCTGCCCAAGAGCATCGCTACACGCGAGGCCTTCCTCAATGCCATGACATTGGATATCGCCATGGGTGGCTCTACCAATACTGTGCTGCATCTCCTGGCAGTAGCCAATGAAGCTGGTGTGGACTTTACCATGGATGATATCGACGCCCTTTCACGTCGTGTTCCCTGTATCTGCAAGGTCGCTCCTACGACACAGAAATTCCACATCGAGGATGTGAACCGTGCGGGTGGTATTCTCGGTATCATGGGCGAATTGGCTAAGGGTGGATTGCTCCACACTGCGCTGAAGCGTGTAGACGGACTTACCCTCGGCGAGGCAATGGAGAAATATAATATTGTCAACAGTCAACAGCCAACAGCCAACGGACAACTTGACGCATTCCATATCTACCACAGTGCTCCCGCACGTAAGTTCAGCAACGTGATGGGCTCGCAGGAATCCTATTATAAGGTGCTCGACACCGACCGTGCCGAGGGCTGCATACGCGACCTTGCCCATGCCTACTCCAAGGATGGTGGTTTGGCCGTGCTCAAGGGCAACATTGCCCAGGATGGCTGCGTGGTGAAGACTGCGGGTGTGGACGAGAGCATATGGGAATTCTCTGGCCCCGCCAAGGTATATGATTCACAGGATGCAGCCGTAGAGGGTATCCTCGGTGGCGACATCGTGGCGGGTGACGTGGTGGTCATCACGCACGAGGGGCCCAAGGGCGGACCAGGTATGCAGGAGATGCTCTATCCTACCTCGTACATCAAGTCGAAGCACTTGGGTAAGGCTTGTGCTCTCATCACCGACGGCCGCTTCTCGGGCGGCACATCGGGCCTCAGCATCGGACACATCTCTCCCGAGGCAGCAGCAGGCGGCAACATCGGTAAGATTGTCACGGGCGATATCATCGACATCGACATCCCCAACCGCACTATCAACGTGCGCCTCAGCGATGAGGAGCTTGCCGCACGTCCCATGACACCTGTGACCCGCCAGCGCGAAGTGTCGAAAGCCCTCAAGGCATATGCCTCGCTCGTGAGCTCGGCCGACAAGGGAGCCATACGCCTGATCGACTAAAGATCCGATAAGATATTATCCATGCGGAGGCCAGTTATGCTGGTCTCCGCTTATGTTTCTTCAGCCTGCTAGCGTCATATATGGAACTTTTCCTATCCGGTGGATGTTGTGCAAACAAATTTTCACAAATCGACAAAAAAAGATGATAAATTATTAGCGGGAACGGGATTTTATATATATTTTTGCAGCCAAATAACGAGATATGAAAGCAAATTCGATTCTTCACGTGGTCATTGTCGATGGTCTAGTCTTTGAAAAGGGACGGAAGTGAGAATCGTATGGTATTAGTTTAGTAATAAGAAGACGGCCTTTCTCACTTGTGGAGGAAGGTTTTTTGATAATAGTAACACGTATGATTACTGGTTCAGAAGCACTCATGCAGGCACTCATTCACGAGGGCGTAGACACCGTATTCGGCTACCCCGGCGGCAGCATCATGCCCGTGTTTGATGCCATGTATGACCATCAGAATGATTTCAAGCAGGTACTTGTTCGCCACGAGCAGGGTGCCGCCCACGCTGCGCAGGGCTATGCTCGTGCGTCGGGCAAGGTGGGTGTATGCATCGTGACGAGTGGCCCCGGTGCCACCAACACCATAACGGGTGTGGCCGATGCCATGCTCGACAGTACGCCTATCGTGGTCATTGCCGGACAGGTGGCGGCCAACTTCCTTGGCACCGATGCCTTCCAGGAGGTAGACCTCGTGGGTATCACACAGCCTATATCGAAGTGGAGCTACCAGGTGCGCCGCCCCGAGGATATCGCTTGGGCCGTAGCACGTGCGTTCCATATTGCAGGTACCGGACGTCCCGGACCCGTGGTGCTCGACTTTGCCAAGAATGCGCAGGTGGGCATGGTGGACTTCAAGCCTGCCACCATTGATGTGGAGCGCGGATATATCGCTGTGCCCGACACCGACCCCAAGAGCATAGAGGAGGCTGCTGCCCTCATCAACGCAGCCGAGCGCCCCTTGCTGCTTGCCGGACAGGGCATCGAGCTGGGCAATGCCACCGAGGAGCTGCGCACCTTTGTGGAAAAGGCCGATATCCCCGTGGGATGTACCCTGCTGGGACTCTCGACCCTGCCTCACGGACACCGTCTGCGCAAAGGTATGCTGGGCATGCACGGCAACTTGGGCCCGAACGTGAAGACCAACGAGTGTGATCTGCTCATTGCCGTGGGTATGCGTTTTGACGACCGCGTGACCGGACGCCTCGATGCCTATGCCAAGCAGGCCAAAGTGATACATCTGGACATCGACCCAGCGGAGATAAACAAGAACGTATATGCCGACGTAGCCGTATTGGGCGACTGCAAGGACACGCTGGCGCGCCTGACCGCAGCCATCGACGAGGCCAAGCATACGGAATGGATAGAGAGCTTCGCTCCCCACGAGGAGAAAGAGTGGAACGAGGTTATCCGCCACGCCATACACCCCGAGGAGGGACCGCTACGCATGGGCGAGGTGGCTCGCGCCGTGAGCGAAGCTTCGGGCAACAAAGGCATATTGGTGACCGACGTGGGGCAGAATCAGATGATGTCGGCCCGCTATTTCCAATACACGCAGAAGCGCAGCATCATCACCTCGGGCGGATTGGGCACGATGGGATTCGGCATTCCCGCTGCCATTGGTGCTACTTTTGGTGCCCCCGACCGCACCATATGCCTCTTCATGGGCGACGGTGGCATACAGATGAGTATACAGGAGTTTGGTACCATCATGGAAACGGGTGCACCGGTGAAGATGATTCTGCTCAACAACAACTACCTGGGCAACGTGCGCCAGTGGCAGGAGCTCTTCTTCGGCAAGCGCTACTCGTGCACACCCATGCTGAACCCCGACTACATGAAGATAGCCGAGGCCTACGGCATACCCTCACAATTGGTGGTGGAGCGCGACCAACTGGCCAATGCCATCGACACCATGCTCGCTACCGATGGTCCCTTCCTGCTCGAGGTGGCCATCATGGAGAATGAGAACGTGATGCCCATGACACCCCCGGGAGGTGCCGTGAATGTGATGATGATGAACGCTATGGACTGTTAAATGTATATATATGGAGAAGAAACTATATACCCTCATCGTTCACTCGGAGAACATTGCCGGTCTGCTCAATCAGATTACTGCTGTGTTTACCCGTCGCCAGCTCAACATCGAGAGCCTCAATGTATCGGCCTCGTCCATCAAGGGCATACACCGATACACCATCACCACATGGAGCGATGAGGACACCATCATCAAGGTGACCAAGCAGATAGAGAAAAAGATCGACGTGGTGCAGGCCCACTACTTCCTCGACGATGAGATATTCATGCAGGAGGTGGCACTGCTCAAGATCTCCACTCCCAAGCTGCTGGGCAATCCGCTCATCTCGAAGACCATCCGCCGCTACGGCGCCCGTATCATGGAGGCCAACGCTGTATATGCCGTGGTGGAGAAGTCGGGCGTGACGGACGAGATCATCGCCCTGCGCACCGAGCTCGATGCCTTCGACTGCGTGTTGCAATACGTAAGCTCGGGCCGCATCGCCGTCACCCGCGACACCGAAGAGCATGTGAACGAGTATTTGGAGAAAATAAACAGGGGTTGAATTATGAATTCTAAATTATGAGTTGCCATTCGTATGCTTCTCTTAACACCAACCTCCTCCGTGTCATCCCGAGCAGCGCGAGGGATCTCTCACTTCGTTCGAGATGACACTAAACTCTAAACAAAAAACAAACTCAATAACTCATAAACTTAAAAACGAAAGTATTATGGCAAAAATGAATTTTGGCGGTGTAGAAGAAACCGTCGTAACACGTGAAGAATTTCCTTTGGAAAAAGCCCGCGAGGTATTGAAGAACGAGACTATCGCCGTTATCGGCTATGGCGTACAGGGCCCCGGCCAGTCGCTCAACCTCCGCGACAACGGATTCAATGTGATCGTAGGTCAGCGCGAAGGCAAGACCTATGACAAGGCAGTAGCCGACGGTTGGGTACCCGGCGAGACCCTCTTCAGCATCGAGGAGGCTTGCGAGCGTGCCACCATCATCCAGGTATTGCTCTCTGATGCAGCCCAGATTGCTTGCTGGCCCACCATCAAGAAGCACCTCACCCCCGGCAAGGCACTGTACTTCTCACACGGCTTCGCCATCACCTATAAGGAGCGCACCGGCATTGTGCCTCCCGCCGATGTTGACGTTATCCTTATCGCCCCTAAGGGCTCAGGTACCTCACTGCGTACCATGTTCCTTGAGGGCCGTGGCTTGAACTCATCGTATGCTATCTTCCAGGACGCTACCGGTCGTGCTTTCGAGCGCTGCATCGCCCTCGGTATCGGTGTAGGCTCAGGCTACCTGTTCGAGACCACCTTCAAGCGCGAGGTGTACTCTGACCTCACCGGCGAGCGCGGCTCACTGATGGGCGCTATCCAGGGCTTGCTCCTCGCTCAGTACGAGGTGCTCCGCGAGAATGGCCACACACCCTCTGAGGCCTTCAACGAGACCGTTGAGGAGCTCACCCAGTCACTCATGCCCCTCTTCGCCAAGAACGGTATGGACTGGATGTATGCCAACTGCTCTACCACCGCACAGCGTGGTGCCCTCGACTGGATGGGCCCGTTCCACGATGCCATCAAGCCCGTCATGGAGCAGCTCTACGAGAGCGTGAAGACCGGCAACGAGGCTCAGATCTCTATCGACAGCAACTCTAAGCCCGACTACCGCGAGAAGCTCGAAGAGGAGCTCCGTGCCCTCCGTGAGAGCGAGATGTGGCAGACTGGTGCTGTTGTTCGCAAGCTCCGTCCCGAGAACAACTAAACAGTGCAGCAGATGTAATCAGGCTGCTATATTAAAAAGAAGAAAAGTTCGCGTAGGATAT
>CANBEE010000200.1 GCA_947367415.1 uncultured Bacteroidales bacterium | reverse complement strand
TGAGGCCGAAGCTCTTGAGGTCCTGCGGCGAGATGTACTGCATCATGTTCTCCTTATCAATATGGAGCGTATTCTGCACCGAGCTGTAGCCCACCACATGGGTATTGAGGCGCTGGGCAATCTTTTTCTCTATGCCGTCAAACGCTCCTCCACAGATGAAGAGGATATTCTTCGTGTCAACGGCAATGAGCTTCTGCTCGGGGTGCTTGCGTCCACCCTGGGGGGGCACGTTCACGATAGAGCCTTCGAGCAGCTTGAGCAATCCCTGCTGCACACCCTCACCGCTCACGTCACGAGTGATGGAGGGGTTGTCGCTCTTGCGGGCAATCTTGTCTATCTCATCGATGAACACGATGCCTCGCTCGGCAGCCTTCACGTCATAGTCGGCCACCTGGAGCAGTCGGGTGAGGATACTCTCGATATCTTCACCCACATAGCCCGCCTCAGTGAGCACCGTAGCGTCCACGATGGTGAAGGGCACCTTGAGCAGCTTGGCGATGGTGCGTGCCAGCAGTGTCTTGCCCGTACCAGTGCTACCCACGATGATGATGTTGCTCTTCTCTATCTCCACCTCATCGGCCTTGTCCTCCTGCATGAGGCGTTTATAGTGATTATACACAGAAACCGAGAGGTATCGCTTGGCATCGTCCTGACCTATCACATACTGGTCGAGGAATGCCTTTATCTCTTGGGGCTTGGGTAGCTTCTTCAGGTCGAGGTCGCCAGCCTTGCCGCCCTTCTTGCTGTGCTGCATCGCTTCGCGTGCAATCTCGTGGGCTTGCTCGGCACACTCGTTGCAGATGTATCCACTGACACCGGCGATGAGCATACTCACCTCGGTCTCTGAGCGCCCGCAGAAGCTGCAGTATTGTTTTGTCTTGTTGTTTGCCATTACTTTCTCACCAACACCTGATCAATCATTCCATACTCCTTGGCCTCTTGGGCAGTCATCCAGTAGTCGCGGTCGCTATCAGCCCACACCTTGTCGAAGGGAGTGTGCGAGTGGTCGGCGATGATGGTGTAGAGCTCGTGCTTGAGCTTCTGAATCTCGCGGGCAGTAATCTCGATGTCGCTGGCCTGACCCTGCACACCGCCGAGGGGCTGGTGTATCATCACACGGCTATGGGTGAGCGCCGATCGCTTGCCCTCAGCACCAGCCACGAGCAGCACGGCAGCCATACTGGCAGCCATACCGGTGCAGATGGTGGCTACATCGCTGCTGATAAACTGCATGGTGTCGTAGATACCCAGTCCGGCATATACCGAGCCACCGGGCGAGTTGATGTAGATGGAGATGTCCTTGCCATTGTCCACCGAGTCGAGGTAGAGCAACTGGGCCTGCAGGGTGTTGGCGGTGTAGTCGTCAATCTGCGTGCCGAGGAAGATGATGCGGTCCATCATCAGACGTGAGAACACGTCCATCTGTGTCACGTTGAGCTGACGCTCTTCGAGGATATAGGGGTTGAGGTACTGGCTCTGGGCCTTGAGTACATCATCGAGCACCATACTGTTCATGCCAAGGTGCTTGGTGGCGTATTTCTTGAAATCGTTCATAGTTGGTTGTTTTTTAGTTTTACCCCCTCCGCTCCACTTCTCTCTGCTTCGTTTCGCTCGTCCCCCTTAAAGGGCGACAGTTCTTTTTGATTTGTTTTTCGCGATGTGTGCACTGTCCCTCTTTAAGGGGGACGAGCCCGTAGGGCGGAGGGGGTAACGACCTATCTTACAATATATAAACATTAAAAAAGACGGCTGGCCTACGCCAACCGTCTTTTCCTATATTATAACAAGTTTCGTAGGCGAAACGTTCTGCCGCAAGAACCTATTTGAAGTTTTATTCAAACATCTTGTTGAACTCCTCGAGGCTTACGCTCTTCTCGTCGAGCTTCACCACCTGCTTCAGGGCAGCAGCGAGGCGCACCTCGATGGCGCGGTTCACGAGGTTCTCCATGTTCTCCTTCTTCTTCAATGTCTCTGCAGCGTAGTTGGCGAGCACATCGTCGGGCACATTGGTCATGCCATACTGGGCAAACTGTGCGCGTACGCTCTCCTTGGCCTGCTCCACGAGGTCTTTCTCCTCAATCTTGATGCCAGCCTTCTCTACGAGCTGCTCCTTCACGAGGTGCCATGAGAGCTCCTTGATGGTGTTGGCGTAGTGCTCGTTTACATACTCCTCGCCCTTGTCGGGGTTGTTGATGTGCATGATGCGCTTGAGCACGTCGTCGGCAAACTTAAGCTCGCCGATGCGACCCATGAGGTACTCGCGAACGTCGATGAGGAACTTATAGTCGCTCTCGGGTACGAACTGACGGGTGAGGTCCTCCTTCACGCGAGCGCGGAACTCCTCCTCAGTGCTTACAGCACCCTCGCCATATACCTGGTCGAAGATCTCCTGGTTGAGGTCACCGGGTACGTAGCGGGTAATCTCGCTAATCTGGTAGCTGAAGTTGCCGTTTACGTTAGCGGCCTCCTCCTTGCTGATCTTAAGCAATGAAGCGAGCTCAGCCTCGTTGCCCTCATAAGCCTCGCGGGGGTTGATGGTGATAACGTCGCCCACCTTGGTACCCTCGAAGAGAGCAGCCTGAGCAGCGTTCTTCATATACTTGGGCAGTACTACTGCGTCCTCAGCCTGGATGCCACCCTCTACGGTGTTACCAGCCTCGTCGAGCTGACACATCAGACCCTTCACCATGTCATTGTCGGCATACTCCTCTACCTTCTCGTAGCGGCCGTTGCGCTGGGTGTACATGTTCACCTGACCGTCTACCATCTCGTCTGATACGGTGATGGTGTAGTAGGGGATGGTATCCTTGTCGGTGAGTGTAGCGTCAAACTTGGGTGCCAGTGCGATGTCGTAGAGGAACTCGAGTTCTTCCATCGTATCGAAGTCGATGGTCTTCTGCTGGTCCTCGTTGGGCAGGGGCTCGCCGAGCATGTCCACCTTGTTCTCCTTGAGGTAGCCGTAAACTGCCTCTTGCAGCATCTTATTGATCTCCTCAGCCTTGATAGCTGAGCCATATTGCTTCTTGATAAGGCCCATGGGCACCATGCCGGGACGGAAGCCGGGCATATTGGCCTTCTGACGGAAGGTCTTCAGTGCTTTTTCAACTTTAGGTTCATAGTCAGCCTTGGCCAACTTCACGGTGAGCATACCTTTTACTTCGCTCACGTTTTGCAATGTAATCTCCATTATCTTATACTTATATATTTATATACACACTTATTTGAGGGTGCAAAATTAGTGCAAACCGAACGAAAAAGCAAGTTTACTTGCATTTTTCTGAGGTGCAGCCTAATTTCTGGCCTGCAAAGCAGGACTAAAGGTACAATAAGCCGAATGAAACGACAAAAAATCCTCACAACTGGAACTCCTTCTTGCGCAACACGAAGCTATTGCTCAAGTATTTTGCCCTCACGGTAGCATTCTCTGCCAGTTCCTCGGGCGTACCCTCGAAGAGGATGCGGCCCTCGAAGAGCAGGTAGGCGCGGTCGGTGATGGAGAGCGTCTCCTGCACGTTATGGTCGGTGATGAGGATACCGATATTCTTGTCCTTGAGTCGCCATACAATCTGTTGGATATCCTCCACGGCGATGGGGTCCACACCCGCAAAAGGCTCATCGAGCATGATAAACTTAGGGTCGATGGCAAGACAGCGGGCAATCTCCGTACGGCGACGTTCACCGCCCGAGAGCTGGTCACCCAGGTTCTTGCGCACCTTCTGCAGGCGGAACTCGGCAATCAGGCTCTCCAGCTTCTCCTTCTGATACTCCTTGGGCTTGCCTGTCATCTCCAGCACCGAGGCGATATTATCCTCCACGCTCATCTTGCGGAACACGCTGGCCTCCTGCGCCAGGTAGCCGATGCCCACGCGAGCACGCTTGTACACGGGATCGGAGGTGATCTCCTTGTCATCCACGAATATACGACCACCATTGGGCACCACAAGTCCCGTAGTCATATAGAACGAGGTCGTCTTACCGGCACCATTGGGGCCGAGCAGACCCACAATCTCGCCCTGCTTCACATCGAAGGTCACGTCATTGACCACCGTACGCTTGCCGTATCGTTTCACCAAGTGCTCGGCACGTAGCACCATTCTATCTTGTTCGCTCATTGTCTCGTCACTTATTTGACGACAAAGTTAATGCAAGCTGTGGAAAATTGCAAGTAAACTTGCATCTTCTCATGGTTTGCACTAATTTTGCCTTATGTTTCGCAAACCTCTACATACCCTGGGCAGCTACCTCCTGCTGATGCGTCGGACCTTCACCCGTCCACAGCGCGGACGCATCTTCTGGCAGCAGTACATACATGAGTTCTACAGCCTCGGCTACAACTCGCTGTTCATCGTCATCCTTATGTCCTTCTTCATCGGTGCCCTGCTGTGCGTACAGATCAAAATCAACATCTGGTCCCCCTGGATGCCCCGCTTCACCATCGGCTATGCCATGCGCGAGGTCATCCTGCTCGAGTTCGCCTCCAGCATCATCTGCATCATCCTCGCCGGTAAGGTAGGCTCCAATATCGCCTCCGAGATAGGCACCATGCGCGTCACCCAGCAGATCGATGCTCTGGATGTCATGGGCGTCAACTCGGCCAACCATATCCTGCTGCCCAAGATCCTCGCCATGGTAACCGCCATACCGCTGCTCGTCACCTTCAGCATTGCCTCCGGCTTCATCGGAGCCTATGTCGTATGCTGGGTAGGCGGCTTCCTCTCGCTCGCCGACCTCACCTACGGTCTGCAGCATAGCTACGAAGCCTGGCACCTATGGTCGGGCTACATCAAATCGTTCGTCTTTGCCTTCATCATCGCCTCCGTGAGCGGCTACTTTGGCTACACCGTCCGTGGCGGCAGCATCGAGGTAGGCAAGGCCGGCACCAGCTCCGTCGTCGTCAGCAGCGTCCTGATACTCTTCACCGACCTGCTACTGACCAACCTCTTGATGAGTTGAGTCTGCAGCTCGGCTGCAACGATGACGTTAACGATGACGATGACGAGAAGCACGAAGTGCTTAATTCTGAATTGTGAATTATGAATTATGAGGATTGTACGAGTGCCGTACGATAACGCCCTAAACACTAAACTCTAAACACTAAACACTAAACAAAAATGATCACCATCACCAACATACACAAGCATTTCGACGACCAGCACGTGCTGCAC
>CANBEE010000199.1 GCA_947367415.1 uncultured Bacteroidales bacterium | reverse complement strand
CATTACGTATCCGCGGTTACGCGAAGTTTTTGCTTTGTCTTCGCGGTTTATTGGTTGCATGGGGTTGGTTTTTCTCATATTGCTGTTTCATTCGTGTAAGTTATTAAATTATTAAAAAAGCTTATTGGGCGTCGCTGCCAAAACGGCGCACCTAAAATATTCCCTACAAAAACTATGCCAAAACGTTAACGTGAAGAAATACAAGGAAGTAACGATTTTGGACTTGCGGGTAAAATGTGCGAAATCGCACAAAAGTGTGCGTTTTCGCACATGCAGCGAACTCCTTTCCTTGCAGAGGGCGCTATCCTCGGTTGCAAAAAAACGGCCATTTATTTGGTCAAGTCCGATAATTCTCGGAAATTTGTGGGATATAAAGAAACATTTATAATGAAAAGCAGATACATCATTGGTGCCTTGGCGGCTATGCTGGCGCTGGGCACACCTAACACTATGGCACAAGAGACTGCAGAGATGAAAGAGTTTACACTGGAGGACCTCAACTTTGGTGGTACCAACTACCGCAACATGATTCCCGGCAACCGCTGGCTCACCTGGTGGGGCGACCAGCTGGTGCGCCTCGATGTGGAGGAGTGCTACCTCGTGGATAAGAAAACGGGCAAGGAGACGGTGCTCTTCACCGTCGACGATGTGAACAAGTGGCTGGGATGTACGCTAGACAATGGCCTGCGCGCGCTCTACAACGCCACCTTCCCCTACAGTGACCAGCCCCTGGTGTTGCTGAAGTTTGGCGGCGAGCGTCGCTTGGTAGACTTCGAGCAGAAGAAGCAGGTGTGGAGCCAATGCAGTGCCGATGAGCTGCAGGCAAGCAACTTCAACACCGTCTCTCGCCATACCGCCTATGTCGATGGCGACCAACTCTACTTCCGCCCGGCCGATGGCGGCAAGGACATACAGCTCACTACCGACGGTTCGCGCGAGATTGTGTATGGCCGCAGCGTACACCGCGACGAGTTTGGCATCCATAGCGGACTCTTCTGGAGCCCCGACGGCATGCGCCTCGCTTTCTACCGCATGGACCAGAGCATGGTGACCGACTATCCGCAGGTGAACCTATTCCCCCGTATCGCCACCCACGAGCCCGACAAGTATCCCATGGCCGGCGAGACATCGCATGAGGTGACCGTGGGCGTATATGACGTGGCAACTGGCAAGACACTCTACCTCAAGGCTGGCGACCCCAAGGACCGCTACTTCACCAACGTGGCCTGGAGTCCCGACTCGAAGACCATCTATATGCTCGAGCTCAACCGCGACCAGAATGATTGCCGCCTCGTGAGCTATGACGCAGCCACAGGCGAGCGCACCAGCGAGCTCTACCGCGAAACCGACGAGAAGTACGTGGAGCCGCAAAGCCCCATCCTGTTCCTCCCGTGGGACGACAGCAAGTTTGTCCTGCAGAGCCAGAAGGACGGCTACAACCACCTCTACCTCTTCGACACCGAAGGCAATGAGCTGCGCCAGCTCACTCAGGGCCAGTGGGTGGTGATGGATGTCGTAGGCTTCAACACGAAGAACAAGAGCATCATCATCAGCAGCAACGAGTGCAGCCCCATACAGTGCAACACCTGGGAGGTGAGCGTCAAGAGCGGCAAGCGCTCCCTGCTCGACAATGGCGAGGGCTGGCACACACCCAAGCTGAGCAGCAGCGGACGCTACATCGCCGATAGCTATCAGACTCCCGAGATACCGCGCAACATCAGCATCAACGATGCCAAGACCCGCAAGCAGACGGCCTACTACACCTCGCCCAACCCTTGGGAGGGCTACAAGGTGCCGCAATTCTCGTGCGGAACCATCAAGGCAGCTGACGGCACTACCGACCTCTACTGGCGTATGGTGCGCCCGGCCGACTTTGACGAGACAAAGAAATATCCTACTGTAGTATATGTATATGGTGGCCCCCACGCCCACAACGTGGATGCTCGCTGGAACTACGGCAGCCGCTCATGGGAGACCTACATGGCGCAGAAGGGCTACATCCTCTTCATCCTCGACAATCGCGGCAGCGAGAACCGTGGCAAGGCATTCGAGCAAGCCACCTTCCGCCACCTCGGCCAGGAGGAGATGCGCGACCAGATGTGTGGCGTGGAGTACCTCAAGAGTCTGCCCTACGTGGATGCTGACCGCATCGGCGTGCACGGCTGGAGCTACGGCGGCTTCATGACCATCTCGCTCATGACCAACTACCCCGACGTGTTCAAGGTAGGCGTAGCCGGTGGCCCTGTCATCGACTGGAAGTGGTACGAGGTGATGTATGGCGAGCGCTATATGGACACTCCGCAGAGCAATCCCGAGGGCTATGCCCAGTGCTCACTGCTGCCCAAGGCCAAGAACCTCAAGGGCAAACTGCAGATCATCACCGGATACAACGACCCCACCGTAGTGCCGCAGCACTGCCTCATGTTCATCGAGGAGTGCATCAAGGCAGGCACCCAGCCCGACTTCTTTGCCTACCCCGGCGAGGGGCACAACATGATGGGTCACAAGAGCGTGCATCTGCACGAACGCATCACGCAGTACTTTGAGGATTATCTGAAGTAGGCTAATTCTTTTATTTTATAACTATAAAAAGCAATAATCAATATGGGTATTGGCGTTAGAAACATCGTTCCTGAGTATCCTGCAAATGGAAAGACAATTTATTTCCCTGATATAGAAATGAAAAAGACAATGAAAATATTATTATTAGGCAGTGGCGGACGTGAGCATGCCTTGGCTTGGAAGATTAGCCAAAGTCCGAAAGTAGAGAAACTGTATATCGCTCCCGGTAATGCCGGTACACGCGAGGTAGGCGAGAATGTGGCTCTTGCGGCTACCGACTTTGATGGCATCAAGGCCTTTGTCCTTGACAATGGCATCGACATGGTCGTAGTAGGTCCCGAGGATCCGTTGGTAAAGGGCATCTACGACTATTTCCGCGATGATGAGCAGCTGCAGGGCATCCCCGTGATAGGTCCCTCGAAGGCTGGTGCCACGCTCGAAGGAAGCAAGGACTTTGCCAAGGCCTTCATGATGCGCCACGGCATCCCTACAGCTCGCTATCAGACCTTTACGGCCGATACGCTGGATGAGGGTATCGCCTTCCTGCATACGCTGCAGGCACCCTACGTGTTGAAGGCCGATGGCCTCTGCGCCGGCAAGGGTGTGCTCATCCTTCCTACCTTGGAGGAGGCCGAGAAGGAGCTGCGCGAGATGCTGGGCGGTATGTTTGGAAGTGCTTCGGCCAGCGTGGTCATCGAGGAGTTCCTCAGCGGTGTTGAGTGCTCCGTATTCGTGCTCACCGATGGCAAGAACTACAAGTTGCTCCCCGAGGCCAAGGACTACAAGCGCATTGGCGAGGGAGATACCGGCCTCAATACTGGCGGCATGGGCTCCATCTCGCCCGTACCCTTTGCTGATGCTGCATGGATGCAGAAGGTGGAGGAGCGCATCGTGCGCCCCACGGTAGAGGGACTTGCTGCCGAGGGCATCGACTACAAGGGTTTCATCTTCTTCGGCCTTATCAATGTTGAGGGCAACCCGATGGTCATCGAATACAACGTGCGCATGGGCGACCCCGAGACCGAGAGCGTCATGTTGCGCCTGAAGAGTGATATCGTGGACCTCTTTGAGGGCGTGGCCGAAGGTAACCTCGGCGAGCGCACCATCGAGTTCGACTCACGCAGCGCTGTATGCGTGATGCTCGTGTCGGGTGGCTATCCCGGCGACTACAAGAAGGGCTACCCGATTACTGGCTTCGACAAGGTGGAGGGCAGCTACCTCTTCCATGCCGGCACTGCCGTCAAGGACGGACAGGTGGTGACCAATGGCGGACGTGTGATTGCCGTGAGCTCGTATGGCGACACCCAGCTCGAGGCACTGGCTACCTCGTTCAAGAACGCCCAGGCGCTGCACTTCACCGATATGTATTGCCGTAGCGATATAGGTAAGGATATTCTTTGATGAGGCTGTAAACTGTCGCCGACTGGCAGTTGTTCATAGAGAGTAACATGAAGAAGATTGCACATTTCATAGCACATAGCGGGGTGGCGAATATCGTTGCTTCCCTGCTTTTGCTATGTACCTATCTGGGGGCCTCATGCGGCTTCGACCTCTCGGGTGCGGCGCTTGCCGATGTTGGCGATGGGGTAGGCTGGGCGCACTGGCTGACTCCCTTCGGGTGTCTCCTCATGGCCTACCTTGCCGTGAAGCCTACGGTGGAGTTCAGCCTGTCGACTACGCGCATGCCACTGGTGGGTACGCTCTTTCTCATGGGGTGTAGCATTGCTCCTCTGCCAGTGTGTGAGCCCACGAACCTTGCTCTCCTGGCCTTGCTCGCGGCGGCCTGCTACCTCATGCTGGGCACCTACCGCAACAGGCTTGCCATGGGCGACTATTTCGCCGCCTTCGTGCTTGTGGGGTTGGCTACGTTTGTCGTGCCTCGCTTGCTCTGGGCAGCCCCTCTGTTTGTGCTTTGCTGCTATCCGCTCCATTCGCTCCATCTGCGCACCTTTGCCGCGGCGCTTTTGGGCCTGCTTACTCCCTATTGGGTGGCCTTCTGCCAGCTCTACCTGACCGACAATATGCCGATGATATCGGCATTCGCCGATAAGCTGGCCCTCACGATGCCCCAGTATGCCGTAGCCACCGAGCCTGTTGCCGATGTCATCATCCGCTATGTCCCCCTCGTGTGGGTGTTGCTGCTGCTCTTGCCGGGCTCCATCAGTATCCTCTCCGACAGCACTCTCAAACTGCGTTCCCACTCCTGCTACAACTACTTCATGCTACTGGCCTGTGTGCTGCTCGTAGTGGTCGCTCTGATGCCGTCGTTGTATGCTCCGTTGCTCTCGCTACTCCTGCTGCTGGTAGCCTATATCGGCATACCTCTGTTTGGCGATGAGGTGTCACGTGCTGGAAACATTTATCTCCTGGTGCTCACCCTCCTGTGGGCTGCCATGCTTACATTACCGCTATGGATGCCTTTTATTCCCTTCTGATTGATTATGGCCCTTGGGGCATGTTCGTTGCGGCGCTTCTCTCGGGTAGCATCCTGCCCTTTAGTAGCGAGGCCGTGATGATAGCCCTGCTTGCTGTGGGTGCCCATCCGTGGAAGCTACTCCTGGCGGCCTCGGCGGGCAATATCCTCGGTGGTGTCACCTGCTACTACATCGGGCGTTGCACCACACCT
>CANBEE010000198.1 GCA_947367415.1 uncultured Bacteroidales bacterium | reverse complement strand
ACGTCAAGTTCGATGGGTAAGCAGCAGTGTCATTCTTTTGTTTCAGTATTTGAGTTTTTAGGAATCCCTTTACAGCCGTCTTTGTCTGTTGCTGTAAGGGGATGTTTTTTATAATTGACAATTGGGAATTGACAATTGACAAGTAATAGGTAATAGTTAGATTATAAGAAGAAAGAAAACGATGGAACCGTTGAATCATGATTGTGGAATCGTAATGATTCGTTTGTTGAAACCGCTGAGCTACTATCAGCAGAAGTACGGAACATGGCAGTATCCGATGCACAAGCTCTATCTCATGATGGAGAAGCAGAAGAATCGTGGCCAGGAGGGCGCCGGTATCGCTTGCGTGAAGATGCACGCAGAGCCTGGCGAGGAGTATATGTTCCGTGAACGTGCACTCGGCTCAAGCGCAATTCCCGAAGTGTTCAACACTACATATAAAGGGTATGCCAAGAACTATACCCGCGAACAGATTAACGACCCGGACTTTGCTGCGGTGAACATGCCGTTTGCCGGCGAACTCTATATGGGTCACCTCCGCTACTCTACCACAGGTAAGAGTGGTATTGCTTATGTACACCCCTTCCTCCGCCGCAACAACTGGAAGGCCAAGAACCTGGCTCTCTGCGGCAACTTCTCGATGATCAACAACGAGGAGGTGTATAACGAGTTGCTAGAGAAGGGTCAGCACCCACGTCGCTTTGCCGACAGCTACTTCTTGCTGGAGCATATGGGTCATCGTCTTGACCGTGAGGTAGAACGTGTGTTTGGCATCGCCGAACTCATGGGCAAGAAGAACCGCGAGATTACCGAATACATAGAAGAGAACCTCGATATGGCCAATGTGCTGCGCACAGCCTGCCCCATCTGGGACGGTGGTTACGTGATTGAGGGTGTCACTGGTAGTGGCGAGGCTTTTGCCATCCGCGACCCGTGGGGCGTACGTACGGCTTTCTGGTACAAGAATGAGGATGTCATTGTTGTGGCATCGGAGCGTCCGGCCATACAGACAGCTATGGATGTGGAGGCTGATGAGGTACATGAGTTGCTGCCCGGTCAGGCACTGCTCATCAATCGTCACGGCGAGATGCGCTTCGAGCAGATAATGGAACAGAAGGGATTTGCCCCCTGCTCATTCGAACGCATCTATACGAGCCGTGGTAACGACTGCGACATCTATCAAGAGCGCAAGAAATTGGGCAAGATGCTACTCCAGCCTGTACTCAAGGCTATCAACAATGATGTGGAGAACGCGGTCTTCTCGTTTATTCCTAATACGGCAGAGGTAGCATCGTATGGCTTGGTTGAGGGATTCGAGGAGTATCTCAACGAACTGAAAATACAGCGCATCGCTGCTCTCGACCATAAGCCCACCGATGAGGAACTGCATCAGATTCTCGGCCAGCGCATCCGCAGCGAGAAGGTGGCCATCAAGGACATTAAGTTGCGCACCTTCATTACCGAGGGTGCCAGTCGAGACGACTTGGCTTCACACGTTTACGACATCACCTACGGCAGCATCGTGCCGGGTAAGGATTATTTGGTCGTTATTGATGACAGTATCGTGCGTGGTACCACGCTGAAGCAGAGTATCCTCAGCATCCTTGACCGCTTGAACCCCAAGAAGATTGTCATCGTGAGTTCATCACCACAGATTCGCTACCCGGACTTCTACGGCATCGATATGGAGACCATGGATCACTTCATCGCCTTCAAGGCTGCCATGGAGCTGTTGCAGGAGCGCGGCATGTGGCACAAGGTGATTGACACATACAATGCTTGTAAAGAGCAGCTCACCCTGCCGCTCGACCAGGTGGAGAACAAGGTGAAAGACATCTACGAGCCCTTTACCGATGAGGAGATCTCGGCCAAGATTGTGGAACTGTTGCGTCCGAAGACACTCAAGTCGGAGGTGGAGATTGTGTTCCAACCCATCGAGGGCCTGCACAAGGCATGTCCCAACCATCCTGGCGACTGGTACTTCACAGGCGATTATCCCACTCCGCATGGCACAAAGCGTGTAAACCAAGTATTCGTGGAATACTACGAGCAAAAATATAATAAATAATATACATATATATACTTATGAAAGCAACGTTAGTTTTGGACAATGGAATGCGCTTCGAAGGCACTGCTTTCGGCTGTGAAAAGCCTGCGGTGGGCGAAGTGGTATTCTGCACGGCAATGACCGGCTATCCCGAGAGTTTGACGGATGCCGCGTATGCAGGACAGCTGTTGGCGCTGACCTATCCGTTGGTTGGCAACTATGGTGTGCCCTCCCACGAAGTGAAGGAATTAGGCTTGGAGAAATTCTTCGAGAGCAACAAGATACAGGTGCGCGGACTCATCGTGACCGACTATAGCGAGGAGTACAGCCACTGGAATGCTGCTGAGACCCTCGATGCTTGGATGAAGCGCGAAGGTGTACCCGGTATCACGGGCATTGACACCCGTGCCTTAACCAAGGCATTGCGTAACGAAGGTGTGATGGGCGGCCAGATTGTTATCGGTGATGCCGAACTGCAACCTAAAGCAGCAGCCTACGACACAGTAAACTACGTTGCTGAGGTTTCTTGTGAAGCTCCCGCAACCTACAACGAAGGTGCTGCCAAGAAGGTGGTGCTCGTTGACTGCGGTGCCAAGCACAGCCTTATCCGCTCTCTCGTGGCTCATGACCTCGAAGTAGTGCGCGTGCCCTACGACTATGACTTCACAGCATTGAGCTATGATGCAGTGGTGGTAAGTGCAGGTCCTGGCAATCCCAACCTCTATGCAGTTACCGTTGCCAACATAGCCAAGGCTATGGAGACAGCAAAGCCTTTTCTCGGTATCGGACTCGGCTGCCAGCTGATGGGTCTTGCTGCCGGTGCAAAGGTAGAGAAACTCAAGTTTGGCCATCGCGGTGCCAACCAACCCTCACGTCTGGCAGGCAGCAACAGTTGCTACATCACCAACCAGAACGCTGGCTATGCCTTGGTGGCGGATTCACTCCCCGCAGGCTGGAAGGTGCTGTTCACCAACATGAATGATGGTGCTGTGGATGGTATTCGTCACGAGGAGAAGCCCTGGATAGGTACTCAGTTTGCTCCCGAGGCTTGCAGCCGTGGCTATCGTAAGGATAACCTGATGGATGATTTCGTGAATTTGATTAAGTAACCTTCTTATACATATAGATAATGGAAAAGAAATTCAATAAAGTATTGCTCTTAGGTTCGGGCGCATTGAAGATAGGTGAGGCTGGCGAGTTCGACTACTCAGGCTCACAGGCATTGAAGGCTTTGCGCGAAGAGGGTATCAGCACGGTGCTCATCAACCCCAACATCGCTACCGTACAGACCAGCGAAGGTGTGGCCGACAAGATCTACTTCTTGCCCGTGACCCCGTTCTTCGTAGAGAAGGTTATCGAGAAGGAGCGCCCCGACGGCATCTTGCTCGCCTTTGGTGGACAGACCGCCCTCAACTGCGGTGTGAAGCTCTATGAAAACAAGGTACTCGAAAAGTACAACGTACAGGTACTGGGTACTCCCGTGCAGGCTATCATCGACACCGAGGACCGCGAACTCTTCAACCGCAAGCTCGAGGAGATTGATGTGAAGATCATCAAGAGCGAGGCCGTAGAGAATATCGAGGATGCCCGTGCCGCAGCAGAGCGTCTGGGCTACCCCGTCATCATCCGTGCTGCCTATGCACTCGGTGGTCTCGGCTCTGGCTTCTGCGACAATGAGGAGGAGCTCAACAAACTCGCCGAGAAGGCATTCTCATTCTCACCCCAGGTGCTCGTAGAGAAGAGCCTCAAGGGCTGGAAGGAAATCGAGTACGAGGTGGTGCGCGACGCTTATGACAACTGCATCACCGTATGTAATATGGAGAACTTCGACCCGCTGGGTATCCACACCGGTGAGAGTATCGTGGTAGCTCCTACCCAGACACTCACCGCCAGCGAGTGCAACAAGCTGCGCGAGCTTGCCATCCGCATTGTTCGCCATGTAGGCATCGTGGGTGAGTGTAACGTGCAGTTTGCCTTCGATACCGAGTCTGAAGACTACCGTGTCATCGAGGTCAACGCCCGCTTGAGCCGCTCATCGGCCCTTGCCTCTAAGGCTACTGGCTTCCCCTTGGCTTTCGTGGCTGCCAAGATTGGCTTGGGCTACGGACTCTTCGACCTGAAGAACTCGGTAACCAAGATTACTACCTCGTTCTTCGAGCCCGCCATTGACTATATCGTATGTAAGATACCTCGTTGGGACCTCGGTAAGTTCCGTGGCGTAGACCGTGAGATTGGTTCGGCCATGAAGTCTGTAGGTGAGGTGATGTCTATCGGTCGCACCTTCGAGGAGGTTATCCAGAAGGGTCTCCGTATGATTGGTCAGGGCATGCACGGCTTCGTTGACAACAAGGAGCTGGAGATTGCCGATGTAGACAAGGCATTGCGCGAGCCTACCGACAAGCGCATCTTCGTCATCTCCAAGGCTATGCGTGCAGGCTACACCATTGACCAGATTCACGAGCTCACCAAGATTGACCGCTGGTTCCTGCAGAAGTTGATGAACATCATGAACACCTCCAAGGAGCTGCATACATATCATGGTATAGCCGACGTGCCCGCTGCCTTGCTGCGCAAAGCAAAGGTACAGGGCTTCACCGACTTCCAGATTTCTCGTGCCGTAGGCCTTGAGGAGCAGCTGGGCGTTGACGAAGGTCTCATGGCCGTACGTCTCCGCCGTAAGGAACTGGGCATCACTCCCGTGGTGAAGCAGATTGATACCTTGGCTGCCGAGTACCCCGCACAGACCAACTATCTGTACCTTACTTATGCAGGCACAGAGCACGATATCGACTTCGCTCACGACGGCAAGTCCATCATCGTACTCGGTTCGGGAGCCTATCGTATCGGTTCGTCCGTTGAGTTCGACTGGTGCGGCGTGCAGGCTCTCAACACCATCCGCAAGGAGGGCTACCGCAGCGTGATGATCAACTACAACCCCGAGACCGTATCAACGGACTACGATATGTGCGACCGCCTCTTCTTCGATGAGCTCACCTTCGAGCGTGTGATGGATATCATCGAGCTCGAATGTCCCATGGGCGTTATCGTATCTACGGGCGGACAGATTCCCAACAACCTCGCCATGAGCCTCGATCGTATGGGTGTACGCCTCCTCGGCACACAGGCCAAGTATATCGACAATGCCGAGGACCGCGACAAGTTCTCTGCTATGCTCGACCGCATCGGCGTTGACCAGCCCGAGTGGAGCGCCCTCACCTCAAT
>CANBEE010000197.1 GCA_947367415.1 uncultured Bacteroidales bacterium | reverse complement strand
ATTTCCCCCAAAAAACTAATAATGAGTGAATACGTAAAAACAAATGTTCAGCTTTATGCCTTTTTGGGCATTAAATTCTTAGCTATTTCAAAGTAAAGCATTACTTTTGCGACAATATAATACAAAAAGAATATTATGCTTACATCGGGAATGATAATAATTGAGTCAGATGAAGATCTTGAGATTGTATCGACTATTGCTGCTGAATATAATTCCAAGAAGAATTTTGTGGTAGAGTACTATTGTATCAACCATGAAAAGGGGCGCAAGATGATTGACTATACTGCGACCGTAGACAAAGAGAATACTGAAATCTTGGCAAAGCGCCTAAAGGTCGACCCTATCAATCTGCCGCAGGTCATCTACGACGAGTTTGGCGACTGTACAGGCACATCACGCTTGTCGGATATTGAATACGTTTTCAAGGAAATCTTGGACTTTATACTCGACCGTGGTGTGAAGTATAAGTTGTCTTCTAAATAGGTAAAGAGCACAGCTAAAAGCAAGAAGAATGGGGTGTTTCTGCATGCAGAAACACCCCATTCCGTCAGTTATGTATCCTATTATTATACCAAGTTAGGATTGATGGTACCCCACTCGCTTACAGCAGGAATGATGCCGAGTTCGATAATCTCGTCGCGCATCACCTGGAGGTGAGCGTATGATGCATCAAGAGCAGCCATCTCCTCTGCTGTACCGGTAACCTCACCGAAGTGTACGCCAGTAGCATCCATTACGGTAGGCATAGCCATGAGGACGTTCTTGTACTTCTCGTTGTTAACGTAGCAACCTGCGGGCCAGTGGAACTCAGCGCCACCCATTGCAGCCTCAATCATCTTAACTGACTGGTAAGCGGGGCTCTGGAATGAAGAACGGCCACGGAGCTTGATGATGCGTGAACCACCCTGGATAGTGTTGTGCTTGATCTCGGCCCACTTCTCGTCAGAGATCTCATACTCTGAGAGAGGCTTGCCGTCAACAGTGATCTTAGATGCGAACACTGCCATAGCCTCACCGTGACCACCATAGGTGCGTGCACCCTCAACCTTGTACTGGGGAACACCTACTGCCTCAGCGATAGCCTGCTGGAGACGTGTAGAGTCGAGAGCAGCGAGTGAAGTGAGCTGGTTGGGCTTCAAACCTGAACGGATGAGAGCTGTGAGTGCAGTTACGTCGGCGGGGTTGAAGATAACCACTACGTGCTTCACGTCGGGGCAGTACTTCTTGATGTTGTCACCAAACTCAGCAGCAATCTGGCAGTTACCCTTCAGCAAATCCTCACGGGTCATACCCTCCTTACGGGGAGCACCACCTGAAGAAATGATGTATTTAGCGTTGGTGAAAGCCTCTTCGGGGTCGGTTGTCCAAGTGATGTTTGCACCCTCGAAAGCGCAATGAGCCATCTCCTCAGCTACACCATGTACGCCAGGGCCGTAGATGTCGTAAAGACAGATGTTGGGAGTGAGGTTCAACATCAAGGCTGTCTGAGCCATGTTAGAGCCGATCATACCGCCGGCACCTACAATCACGAGTTTCTCGTCAGTCAAAAACTTCATAATCTCTTTCTTTTATATAGTTAAACGAATCTAGTATGCTATTTCCGTACAAAGATAATGCAAGCCGAGAGAAAACACAAATTTCAACGAGCGAATGTAAAGAAAAAGCTTGCATTTTCTATACTGAGCAAGGCTATCTGCAGTATAGGGGATATATATAGGTGGGAAAAGTTTATTTTTGGGGTGGCAGTGGCACAGCGGTATAATACCTTCATCACCTTATCAGAAATACAGAAGTCCAGTTCGTCAGATTTCACGCATCATTATTTCCAATTTTCTTGTCTTAAAATCTCGCGTCACCGCGGTGGCATATTCACGTCATCGCGGTAACGCGTAAACGCCACTGCGGTGGAGCCAAGACGCCACCGCGGTGACGTAAATTTATGAGCATATAAACCAGCGAGAAACAATATGAATATCTAGTGTTTACATCTATTTGTCCGACAGCAATTTATTTTCCTACTATTATAGGTCTACTTCTCAAGATGGCTGCCTATGAAACTCAATCAACTCTCACTATGCCACTGCCACCCAAAAAATAAACTTTTTTCACCTGATATTGCAGCACTCCGCTCGCTTATTCGTATCTTTGCGGTACCGCGAAGATATAGTGCACTCGCTGTGAAAAATATTCAAGTAAGTTTGATATTTCTCGCTCGTTTCTTAGTATCTTTGTCCGACGAATTATGGCTACAGAGAAAAAAGACATTAAACGAGAGCAGGCAAGGGCTTTACGCAAACAGTATTTTAATGCTGAGGCTGTGGAGTTGTTGCAACGCTTCTCCGAAGCACTGAATGCCGAGGGTATCACATTTTGGTTGGAGTTCGGCACCTTGCTGGGATATTACCGTGAGCACGACTTCATCAAGCATGACGATGACCTTGACTTTGGCGCATATCTGCATGATGCCCCACAGATAAAAAGAGCATTGGAGGCACGTGGATTCAAACTCATACGCAGCTATACCGACAATGGCGGTGGGCTGGAAGAGTGTTATCGCTACCTGCACACTACGCTCGATGTATTCTACTTTGACCGTAACAACGAGGGACTGCACTGCACCTCATACACAAGGGCCAGGAAGAATTTGCTGAGTAGCTTGCTTAATCAGCGCCCTTGCACGGTGAAGCAGGTAAGTATTCCCGACAATGGGTTCGAGCCTGTAGAATATAAGGGATGTACGGTCTATGTACCTGCAGACTGCGTGGAGCATCTCACTTGGCACTATGGTCCCACATTCATGACTCCCAACCCGAACTTCAACTACAAGGAGGAGGCCAAGAATATTCGATACTTCACCATAGAAGAGCGAAAGGGAGTACTTAAGATATTCGGTAAGAAAGGCTAATATATCCTCCATCATCACGTATGCCTAAAGTAAGCATCATTATTCCTGTACACAACACGGCCGAGTATTTAGAGAAATGCGTGGCATCTGTCACTGCGCAGACGCTGACAGATACGGAGATTATCCTTGTGGAAAACGCCTCTACGGACAACTCACTGGAACTGTGCCATCAGATAGCACTGACGGACAAGCGCATCAAGGTGCTGCACATTGATGAGGCCGATCTCTCTACTGCACGTAATACTGGGGTTGAAATGGCATCGGGAGAGTATGTGGGATTTGTAGACAGCGACGACACCATACATCCCGAGATGTATGAGCACATGTATTCATTGGCAAAAGAGCATAATCTTGGGCTTGTGGACTGCAACTTCTACTGTACTTACGACAACAAGCCCAACAAATATCCTTATTCGCAGGACGGCAAAGTGACCATTCTCAGTGCCAAGGAAGCTGCCACACTCAATCTGCGCGAGAAAATTTCGCGTGTGGTGTGTACAATGCTGTATAAGCGAAGTTTGTTTGAAACGCTGAAGTTTCCCACACACATGTATTATGAGGACCGCGCATCGACTTTCCTGTTCATGGCAGCAGCCCAACGCGTAGGTATCATCAACAAGGCCTACTATGCCTATTACCAGCGCACCGGCAGCATCAACCGCAGCAAGAACTTTCGTAAATACCGTGACTATGCTCTTGCCGACTGCCGCCGACTGCAGTTCGTCAACGAAAGCGACTTCTATACTACACGAAAGGAGCGGGCAAATGCTGCTTACAAGTCAGGAAATGCACTGATACGCACCTTAGGGCACATGGTGGCCTGCGCCAAGACAAAAGAAGAAAAAGCTGAAATAGCCCGTCTCAGCCATAACGTAGCACTAATACCTCAAGGCACGGCGATAGCGCTCAAGCAGTACGCGATACTACTCTATATCAAGATTTGGCGACGATTTATCTGAGTAGTTTCGATTCAGAGAGTCACATTCAGTTTCTTCGTTATCCACGCCTTGAATATCTGCTGTGCCTCCTCGGTGGTCTCTCCTAAGGAATTGATGCAGCCGAACTTTAGGTCCTTGTTGGCTTCGGCCTCGGCAATCTTGCGTTCCATATAGGCCTCTCTCTTCTCCATCGAGGGCTTGAGGAAGCAGGTAGTACCCTGTGGCGAACGCACTCCAAGCATTCCTGCCCGATGGGCACTGACGTAGAAGAGTGTAGGAGCGCTGAACTGCGAGGGCTCGCGGAAACGGTAGCGTATGTTGCGGTCGAGCAGGCCGGGGTGCACGGCATAGAACCGCTCATACCAAGTACGGCGCATAGGCACCGGGGCATGAGGAAAGAGATAAAAATGATTGGATTTTAAGATGTCAGCCGAGTTGAGCATGGGGTCTTTGTGCCCGAACACCTTGTGTTTCTTTCCCAAGTGTTTGCCCCAGCGGAGCAGACGGGCCCACAGAGCGGGATAACGCTCGGCATAGATATAGGTCTTGTCGCCTTCGAACCACATCTCCTCCTCGGCAGGTGCAGTCAAGAATACATCGTCATTGAAGTAGAGGAAACTGTCGCTCAGACCCGGTATGCGCCACAGCATGGTGGAGATGGCCAAAGAGTTGAAGGAGGGTAGATACTGTTCGTAACCGCGGAAGAGCACGGTGTGGTCAACCAACTCGATAGGTATCGTGTTGCCGGGAAAGTTGCGAGCTACGAACTCATCTACATGGGGATCTTGGTTGTCGGTTACGATGTATATCTTGCGCACCCAAGGAGCATAGCGTAGCACCGATGCTATACAATAGTAAATCTCGCCTGTGGATTTATACCTCGACTCTCCTGCCACATCCTCAAAATGGAGTTCCTTGTTTGGAGTCAAGTAACTTGCTTTCTTACGTTTGTGGGCAGGGTCGTCACCGTCTACCCAAGCTATTACCACATCGGTCATACGTATACTATTATAATATATTCTTGAATCGGTCGGGGATACGCACCACCACCTTCGTTATTGGATTCCATGGCTTATTCCATGCAAATATCTGGCGAAGCCATTGCTGCACAAAACGCATACGAGGTATTACCGTATCCCAATTCCGCGACCTTTTCTCAGTGACTATTCGTATTGTCTTGGCTCGTCGATGAAGATGCTTTGCCCACCCTGCATTCAACAAGTCGGAATTGCCCAGTTGCTTCTTCATCATCTCATAATCAAACCCTCCGAGATGAAACAGGTACAAATCCTTGGCTATATGATAATCATATCCCTTTACTCTATGGAATCCAGAGCCCCATCGTACAGGTTTGGCAATCACAGAGGCCTTGGTATAGCGCGAAGAAAGATAGGCGTAACTGCGCTGCGAGAGCAATGGACGGGATGAATCAATAGTCTTTTCAAAGTTTAAATGCTGTCCAAC
>CANBEE010000196.1 GCA_947367415.1 uncultured Bacteroidales bacterium | reverse complement strand
TTACACATCAATTCATATAAAGAACAATTATGAACGACAAGAAACTTATGAACAAAGCGGCCGACAACATCCGTATCTTGGCTGCATCAATGGTAGAAAAAGCTAAGTCTGGTCACCCCGGCGGTGCTATGGGTGGTGCCGACTTCATCAACGTACTGTATAGCGAGTTCCTCGTGTACGACCCCAAGAACCCCTACTGGGAGGGTCGCGACCGATTCTTCCTCGACCCCGGACACATGGCTCCCATGCTCTATGCCCAGCTGGCATTGGCAGGTAAGTTTACCCTCGATGAGCTGGCTCAGCTGCGCCAGTGGGGAAGCCCCACACCCGGACACCCCGAAGTGGACCTCGTGCGCGGTATCGAGAACACATCAGGCCCCCTCGGCCAAGGACACACCTTCGCTGTGGGTGCTGCCATCGCAGCCAAGTTCCTCAAGGCTCGCCTGGGCGACGTGATGGGACAGACTATCTATGCTTACATCTCTGACGGTGGCGTGCAGGAGGAGATTTCACAGGGTGCCGGACGTATCGCCGGTCATCTGGGACTTGACAACCTCATCATGTTCTACGACTCTAACGACATACAGCTCTCTACCACCTGCCACGAGGTGACATGTGAGGATGTGGCCAAGAAGTATCAGGCATGGAACTGGAAGGTAATCACCATCAACGGTAACGACGCCGACGAGATACGCGCTGCCATCATCGAGGCCAAGGCCGAGAAGGAGCGTCCCACACTCATCATCGGTAAGACCATCATGGGTAAGGGTGCCCTCAAGGCAGACTGCAGCAGCTACGAGAACAACTGCGCAACACACGGCGCTCCCCTCGGTGGCGATGCTTATATCAACACCATCAAGAACCTCGGTGGCGACCCCGAGAACCCATTCCAGATATTCCCCGAGGTGCAGGAGCTCTATGCTAAGCGTGCTGCCGAACTGGAGAAGATCGTAGCCGAGAAGTATGCCGCCAAGGCTGCTTGGGCTGCCGAGAACCCCGACCTCGCCGTGAAGATGGCCGAGTGGTTTGCCGGCAAGGCTCCGCAGGTTGACTGGGCTGCCATCCAGCAGAAGGCCAACGATGCTACACGCTCTGCTTCGGCTACCGTACTGGGTGCTCTCGCCACACAGGTGGAGAACATGATCTGCGCATCGGCCGACCTCTCTAACTCTGACAAGACCGACGGCTTCCTCAAGAAGACCCACGCACTCGTGAAGGGCGACTTCAGCGGTGCTTTCTTCCAGGCTGGTGTAGCCGAGCTCACCATGGCTTGCTGCTGCATAGGTATGGCACTGCACGGTGGTGTGATTGCCGCTTGCGGTACCTTCTTCGTATTCTCTGACTACATGAAGCCCGCCGTACGTATGGCTGCCCTCATGGAGCTGCCCGTGAAGTTCATCTGGACACACGACGCCTTCCGTGTAGGCGAGGATGGTCCTACCCACGAGCCCGTAGAGCAGGAGGCACAGATTCGCCTGATGGAGAAGCTGAAAAACCATAAGGGCCACAACTCTATGCTCGTGCTCCGTCCCGCCGACGCTCAGGAGACTACCGAGTGCTGGCGTCTGGCTATGGAGAACACCACTACACCTACCGCACTCATCCTCTCTCGCCAGAACATTGCCGACCTGCCCGCAGGCAACGACTATGCTCAGGCTGCCAAGGGTGCCTACGTGGTAGCAGGTTCTGATGCCGATGCTGATGTAATACTTGTGGCTTCAGGCTCTGAGGTATCGACCCTCGTGGCTGGTGCCGAGCTGCTGCGCAAGGATGGCGTGAAGTGCTCTATCGTGAGCGTACCCTCTGAGGGACTCTTCCGCAGCCAGTGCCCCGAGTATCAGGCTCAGGTATTGCCCGCAGGCGTGAAGAAGTTTGGTCTCACAGCCGGATTGCCCGTCAACCTCCAGAGTCTTGTACCTGCTCACGAAGGCAAGGTATGGGGTCTCGAGAGCTTCGGATTCTCTGCTCCCTACAAGGTGCTCGACGAGAAGCTGGGCTTCACCGCTGAGAATGTGTATAATCAGGTGAAAGCATTACTTAATTAAAAATTCCCTGTCATCCAGAACGAAGTGAAGGATCTCGCATTACACTTTGCGAGATTCTTCGTTTCAAATAGAATAAGACTCCCATTAATTTATAATTTTTAATTTTATGAAACTGATAGGTCTTGCCAGCGATCACGCCGGCTACGAACTGAAAGAATATGTGAAGCAGTGGCTCGAGGCCAAAGGCTGGGAGTACAAGGACTTCGGCACATACAGCACCGATAGCTGCGACTATGCCGACTATGGACACCCGCTTGCAACAGCCGTAGAGAGTGGCGAGTGCTACCCCGGCATTGCCATTTGCGGCAGCGGTGAGGGCATCAACATGACGCTCAACAAGCATCAGGGCATACGTGCCGGACTCTGCTGGATTCCCGAGATAGCGCACCTCATACGCCAGCACAACGATGCCAACGTGCTCGTGATGCCCGGACGCTTCATCGACACCGCCACGGCTGCAGCCATCATGGAGGAGTTCTTCAATACTCCCTTCGAAGGTGGACGCCACCAGGCACGTATCGACAAGATTCCAGTGAAGTAACGCGATTCACCTTAACCATAATGAGCGGCAGGCCACTTCGGTTTGCCGCTCATTTTTATCTACCTACATTCACCCCACCCTAAGCGACGAAAGATTGGTATCAGGAAACGGCGCAATGCACGCCATCTGTACCATCGTCGGCCACGAACGAGCCATCGCACATCCCGACAATCCTGTGTAGTGCCATCGGGGTGATATATTGTGTTGAGGATACCAATGAGTGCATCTTCGGGAACCTCCTCTATCTGAGCCAGATTGCCGTCGCCCATCATGCGATACATTCCGTTACGAATATCTATACAGCGATGCACCATGTAGCGGCCTTTCCATTTGAACAGTGCACACTCCCAACGCTTCAGGGGTTGACTAGTAGCATATGGCAGCAGCTCCACCTCATCGCTTCCACCACGAATGAATGGATACATGCTCTCGCCATCAATGCGCACCTTCACGCTGCATCCTTCTGACAGCATACGAGCTACCTCAGCCAAGAACCGGTTCTGCACGAGCACTCTTCTCACCATACGTCACTCCTCCCCATTATGTTGTTCGTCCATCACAATCACTCGGTCACAGTATTCCAGCGAACTCTCTCGATGAGCTATAGAGAGAATGGTGAGTCCCGGGCATTGTTGCTTGAGGTCGTAAAGCGTCCTGTTCACCTCCCGCTCCGTGGCATTGTCGAGTGCCGAGGTCGCCTCATCGAGCAGAATCACCTGAGCCTCCTTGTAGAGTGCCCGCGCTATACCTATGCGTTGGCGCTGGCCTCCCGACAGTCGACCTCCATACTCACCCATCGGAGTGTCAACACCCTGCGGCAATGTCTGTACCCAATCGTAGAGCGACACCTGCTGCAGCACACGGTCAAGTCTCTCCTTATTAATATCACGGCACCCCAAAGCCACATTCTCGGCCAGCGTGCCTTGGAAGATGAACACATCCTGCTGCACATAACCTGTCTGCTGCAGCCAAGCGCTCTGCACCTCTGGGGAGAGCGACATGCCATCAATGCGGATGGTTCCCTGCTGTGGCTTCAGGAATCCGAGCAGGAGATTGAAGAGGGTCGACTTGCCCACACCGCTATATCCTTTGATACCCACATATTCTCCTTTGCGTATGCGGCAGCTGAAGTCCGTTAGCACCTGCTCATCATCACCATACGTGTATGACACCTTTTCTATAGTTATCTCCTTCTCGAAGGGCATTGTAGCTGCCACGGCCGCTTCGGCTGCCGAGTCCTTCATCCCCTCCTCAATGATCTGCAGGTTGCTCACCATATTCTGTATCAGTGTCCACCCCGAGAGTATGCCCTTCAAGGCCGGCAAGAGCCTGAAGGCAGCCACAGCGAACACTCCTATCAAGGCTTTCACATCGCCCGTAGCACACAGGGCCATCAGTGTGAGTCCCACGATGACCGACATCTCCGACAGGAATCCAGGCAAGCGCATCAGCGTATCCATCTGCAGACGGCTGCCTGTAATCTGCTCCAGTCCTTCCCGGAAGGCATCCTTGACGGTTCCGAAGGCTCCGTTGACCTCCAGCTCGGCATAGCCTCCGAAGGCCTCGTTCACGATTCTCGACTGGCGACGTCGAGCCTCCAGCTCCTGCTTGCCATATTCACGCACTTGCTTACGTATGGCCACTACATATAATATAGCAAAGGGCGCGAAGGCACCGAGCAGGATGAGAGCTATGAGCCAGTCATATACAAGCAGGGCCACCACGACCATCGCTATCAACAGCCCATCGCTACATATACGTAGCAGGGGAGCCAGCATATTGAGGCTGAAGGCATAGCACACGGCATTCACCTCATAGCCCAGCCTGTTCTTGCCTTGCTCACGGATGAAGAGCAGGCCACGGCGGTAATATGCCGTGAAGAGCGAGAAGCTCATGCGCTTATACAGCGACAACAGGTAGCGCTGCTGATAACGCGAGAGAAGTGCTATGGCTACGTTCTTTCCTGCCATCACCCCTCCTGCCAACAGACAGAACCACAGGGCCGACTGGCGACTGGCACTATCGTCGAGCAGGTAGTAGAGCACAGGCAGCAACGATGCCAGCCCCACGAAGTTGAGCAAGGCCGCGAGGAAGGCGGCTCCCACCACTCGCTGTCCTTGCTTCCGCTCCTCGGGAAGCAGCAGGTTGTATATGCGCTTCAGCAGACTCATCGTTCTCGTATTATTTGCCGGTACTGAATATGGTCTCAGGGTGTCGCAGATGGAAGATTACCGAGTCCCACAAGCGGCGTGCCAGCGAGCCTTGTATGACCTCTCCTTTGAGTCGATGGGTGTAAAGCAGGCGGCGCGTCTTCTCCACGAGTATCCCCCACCGTCCTTTTGCAGGCAGCTCACGCAAGTGGTAGCGTGGGTGCAGCATCTCTCCATAGATGCGCTCCATCAGTCCACCGTCGGCTCCTCGCACCAGCTCTGTTCCTAGCAGATGATGAGCAAGGTCGGTGAAGGCATCGATGAATCGCAACATGCCTGCATCATCAGCCTCCGCCGGCAAGCACCAGCCATAGCGTCGCAACAGGCATGCCCAGTCGTAGAGGTGATGCAGAGACAAGCCACTGCCATAGTGCTGCAAGGCGTGGAAGGCGATGAAGAGCGCATTGAACGAGGGCGAAGGGGTCATGATGTTGCATTCGCCATCGAGCAGCGAGGTAGGCCTCGGCAACAAATGCTCCCGCAACACCCGCTCCATGCGTGCTGCCACCATATACTCCGTC
>CANBEE010000195.1 GCA_947367415.1 uncultured Bacteroidales bacterium | reverse complement strand
CAGATGTACGGTCACTTCTACCCCGAATATGCCGCACAGTTCATGAAGAATCAGGCCGACCTTATCGACAACTATCCCTATATGTTCAATGCCGAAGGTCATATGAATATGTGGGGCCGCAGTATCCCCTACCGCTTTGGTGCTGTCGTTCCTCTCGCCCTGCTCGGTTATCAGGAAAATGAAGCCATCAACTATGGTTGGATGCGTCGCATCGCCTCCTCTACCCTCTTGCAGTTCTTGCAGAATCCCAATCTGCTCGAAGACAATGTGCCCACCCTCGGTTTCTATGGTCCCTTTGAGCCTGCTGTACAAATTTACAGTTGCCGCGGTAGTGTGTACTGGTGTGCAAAGGCCTTCCTCGCACTGTTGCTTCCGGCCGACAATGTTTTCTGGACAGCTAAGGAGAACAATGGTCCTTGGGACAAGGAGTTCAAGAAGAACAACGTATACAACAAGTTCCAGCCTGCCACCAACCTCCTCATCACCGACTACCCCAATGTGGGAGGTTCGGAGATGCGTTCATGGTGTCACGAGAAGGTTGCCAACGACTGGCAGAAGTTCCGCAGTTCAGAGAACTACAACAAGTTGGCCTACCACACCGAATTCCCCTGGATGGCCGACGGCAAGTACGGTGAGGTATCAATGAACTATGCCACCAAGAACGGCAGAGGCCAATGGGAAGTGCTCCGCCTCTACGATTTCAAGAGCTTCGACGACAACATCTATCGCCGCGATGCAGTGCTCGAGACCAACGAAAACATCCGATACAATCTCGCCGATATCCCCTTGGCAAATGGCGTGCTCCGTATCGACAAGGTGTCAGTCCCTGCCCCCACTACTATCCGCCTCGGACATTACACTCTCCCCAAGGTTGCTGGCAAGGCATTCAGCATCGAGAAATCAAAGAAGGTTCCCGAAGCAGTCATCATTGGCAACGGTGAATACAAGCTTGCTACCGTACCCCTCTATGGTTGGGACAAGACCACCATCCACTACCCAGTAGGCTTGCATCCCGTAAGCGATCAGTGTAACCTGATTATGAGCGAGAAGGCTGTCAACGGTACCCATATCATGGTAACCCTCCACTTGTGGAAGAAGGGCGAGAAGGAGTTCAAGGCCAAGGAACTCAGCCCCGTAAAATCAGTCAAGGTATCCGAAGACCTCCAGAGCGTAGAGGTGGTTATGGCAGACAATACGGTCAAGGTGGTAAAGTTCTAATCCACCATCAGGACGAATCGTCCTTTCCGATATAGATTCAAATTAAGCTATGCCGAGCGAAAACCATAAATAAATTTGTGTTTTCGCTCGGCTTTCATTAACTTTGTGCTCTATTAGGAATAGTTATATAATAAAAGGAAATAAATCATAAATCACAAATCATAAATCAACATGATTCTTTTCTTCAAATCACAGGCCGGAAGCGTTATTGCTGCTGAGACCATGCAGCAGGCCGGCGAGGAGACTATCAAGAAACTTAGTTGGCTATTTGGCAATGCCGAGCTCGTAGAGGGCGAAGCGATGGAGGGATTCTTCATCGGTCCGCGCCGCGAGATGATCACTCCCTGGAGCACCAATGCCGTAGAAATTACCCAGAACATGGGTATCGAGGGCATCGCTCGTATTGAGGAGTACTATCCCGTAGCAAGCGAGGATGCCGAGTACGACCCCATGCTACAACGCATGTACAAGGGTTTGGACCAAAAGTTGTTCTTCGTGAACATCGAGCCCCAGCCTATCGTATACATCGACAACCTTGCCGAGTATAACGAGAAAGAGGGTCTGGCACTCTCTGCCGAAGAGATGGCCTACCTCGAGAAGGTGGAGAAGGACCTTGGCCGTCGCTTGACCGACTCTGAGGTGTTTGGCTTCGCACAGATCAACTCTGAGCACTGCCGCCACAAAATCTTTGGTGGAACTTTCGTTATCGATGGCGAGGAGCGCCCCTCTTCACTATTCCAGATGATCAAGAAGACCACCAACGAGAACCGCAACAAGATTCTCTCTGCCTACAAGGACAATGTAGCCTTCTCTGAGGGTCCCGTAGCCGAGCAATTTGCTCCTGCTAACCACGCTACTTCTGACTATTTTGTCATCAAGGATATCAAGACCGTGCTCTCGCTCAAGGCTGAGACACACAACTTCCCCACAACCGTGGAGCCCTTCAACGGTGCTTCAACCGGTACCGGTGGTGAGATTCGCGACCGTATGGGTGGCGGTAAGGGTTCATGGCCCATTGCAGGTACTGCGGTGTACATCACCTCATACCCCCGCAGCACGGAGAGCCACACTTGGGAGCAGAAGTATCCCGAGCGTCCTTGGCTCTATCAGACTCCCGAGCAGATCCTGATCAAGGCATCAAACGGTGCTTCAGACTTTGGTAACAAGTTTGGTCAGCCCCTCATCTGCGGTTCTGTGCTCACCTTCGAGCACCAGGAGAATGAGGCCGACACCATGTATGGCTACGACAAGGTAATCATGCTTGCCGGCGGTGTAGGTTATGGTACACAACGCGACTGCCTCAAGGGTGCACCCGAGGCTGGCAACAAGGTGGTAGTACTCGGCGGTGACAACTACCGCATCGGTCTCGGTGGCGGTTCTGTATCATCTGTTGACACCGGTCGCTACTCATCAGGTATCGAGCTCAACGCTGTACAGCGTGCCAATGCCGAGATGCAGAAGCGTGCATATAATGTTATCCGCGCACTTTGCGAAGAGGATACCAACCCCATCGTATCTATCCACGACCACGGTTCAGCTGGTCACGTCAACTGCTTGTCAGAGTTGGTTGAGGAGTGTGGTGGACTTATCCACATGGACAAGCTCCCCATCGGTGACTCTACCCTCTCTGCTAAGGAGATCATCGCCAACGAATCTCAGGAGCGTATGGGCTTGCTCATCCGTGAGGAGGCTATCGAGCATGTGAAGCAGATTGCCGAGCGTGAGCGTGCTCCGATGTACGTAGTCGGTGAAACCACCGGAGATGCCCGCTTCGCTTTCGAGCAGAAGGATGGTGTACGTCCCTTCGACCTCGCGGTAGACCAGATGTTCGGCTCTTCTCCCAAGACCATCATGGTGGACAAGACCGTAGAGCGTAACTATAGCGATGCTGAATATACAGAGAACAACCTCACACAATATGTAGAGAAGGTGCTCCAGCTCGAGTCTGTAGCATGTAAGGATTGGCTCACCAACAAGGTAGACCGTTCGGTAACAGGTAAGATTGCCCGTCAGCAGTGTCAGGGTGAGCTTCAGTTGCCCCTCAGCGACTGCGGTGTAGTAGCACTCGACTATCGTGGCACCAAGGGTATGGCTACAGCTATCGGTCATGCTCCTCAGGCTGCTCTTGCAGCTCCCGACAAGGGTTCTGTATTGGCCGTGTCAGAAGCGTTGACCAACATCGTGTGGGCTCCGCTCGCCGATGGCATGGACTCGCTCTCACTCAGCGCTAACTGGATGTGGCCCTGCCGCTCACAGGAGGGTGAGGATGCTCGCCTGTACAAGGCTGTAGAGGCACTCTCAGACTTCTGCTGCGACCTCCACATCAACGTACCCACTGGTAAGGACTCACTCTCAATGACTCAGAAATACCCCGACGGCTCTAAGGTAGTGAGCCCCGGTACCGTTATCGTATCGGCTGGTGGCGAGGTTTCTGACGTGAAGAAGGTGGTATCGCCCGTGGTTGTGAACGACGAGAGCTCACTCCTCTATCATATCGACTTCAGCGCCAATGAGCTCGCTCTTGGTGGATCGGCCTTCTTCCAGACCTTGGATAAGGTAGGTAGCGAGGTACCTGCTGTAGATGCAGAATATTTCCGCGACACCTTCATCGCTGTGCAGCAGCTCGTGAACGAAGGTCTCCTCATGGCTGGTCACGACATCTCTGCCGGTGGTATGGTTACCGCATTGCTCGAGATGTGCTTCGCCAACACCAAGGGTGGTATGCAGATCGACCTCAGCGTGTTCGAGGAGAAGGATATCGTGAAGGTACTCTTCGCTGAGAACCCCGGTGTGCTTGTTCAGGTAGCTAAGGACAATGCCGCTCGCGTAGAGGCTATCC
The DNA here is from genome assembly GCA_947367415.1 of uncultured Bacteroidales bacterium. Classification (GTDB taxonomy): domain Bacteria; phylum Bacteroidota; class Bacteroidia; order Bacteroidales; family Bacteroidaceae; genus UBA1189. The sequence goes on along the minus strand of CANBEE010000195.1, from coordinate 1,321 downwards.
TCGAAGAGGCTGGCGTAGGCTTCGCCGTTATCGGTAAGCCCATCGCAGAGCGCACTCTCTATATTAATAAGGAATATACCCTCGACATCGACGCTATGCGCGATGCTTGGTATAGCACCTCTCACTTGCTCGACCGCAAGCAGAGCTTCCATGGTTGTGCCGACGAGCGTGCCAAGAACTATAAGAACCAGCCTCTCGTGTTCGACTTCAAGGAGACATTCACTGGTAAGCTCGCACAGTATGGTCTGAACCCCGACCGTCGCAAGCCCACAGGCATCCGTGCCGCTATCATCCGTGAGAAGGGTACCAATGGTGAGCGCGAGATGGCTTACTCACTCTGGCTCGCTGGCTTCGACGTGAAGGACGTAACGATGACCGACCTCGTGACTGGCCGTGAGACACTTGACGATATCAACTTCATCGTCTTCTGCGGTGGCTTCTCGAACTCTGACGTACTCGGTTCGGCCAAGGGATGGGCAGGTGCCATCCTCTTCAGCCCGAAGGCCAAGGAGACCATCGACCGCTTCTATGCCCGTAAGGACACCCTCTCACTGGGCATCTGCAACGGCTGTCAGCTGATGATGGAGCTGGGTCTCATCACTCCCGAGCACGAGCAGAAGGGCAGCATGCAGCACAACAACTCACATAAGTTTGAGTCAAACTTCGTAGGCTTGCACGTGCCCGAGAACAACAGTGTACTCTTCGGTTCGCTCAGCGGTACCAAGCATGGTATCTGGGTGGCCCACGGTGAGGGTAAGTTCTCACTCCCCTACGAGGAGAGCCGCTACCACGTTGTGGCCAAGTACAACTATGCCGGCTATCCCGCCAACCCCAACGGTTCGGACTACAACATTGCCGGTATCGCCAGCGCCGATGGCCGCCACGTAGCCATGATGCCTCACTTGGAGCGTTGCATCTTCCCCTGGCAGTGCGGTAACTACCCGACAGACCGTCGCGCCGATGAGGTGACACCTTGGATTGAGGCCTTCGTCAACGCACGCAAGTGGGTGGAAGCAAATAGAAAGTGAAGAATGAAAGAATGAAAAAGGGGTTCATAATTCATAATTAAGAGTAAACCTCCCAACCCTATAACCTTACAACCTCATAACCTCATAACCTTAAAAACTTAACCTAACTCACAAACTGATATGCTCAAATATAAGATAGCAACCTGCATGGCGGTATTGTCAATAGCTCCGTCATGGGCACAGATGGACAATGTCATTGATGTGGAACACGTTTATAAACCTGAAATTGTGGATGCAAACAAGGTTAATGTGCTTCCCGAAGTGAAAGATGTGCCAGTTAAGCACTACAAGGT
>CANBEE010000194.1 GCA_947367415.1 uncultured Bacteroidales bacterium | reverse complement strand
GCATCACCTTCTACATTATGAATCTGCGTATTATGCATACTCAGTTTGGAATGTCCACGAAGCACACGTCCATTATCAGCAATTATTCCATACGTACCACTATGTATATCACAATTGACGAAAATATTGTCGAGACTGCTAGGATGAAGCGTGATACCTCCCCATTGTGCCGTAAGGCGGTCGTAAGGAAGATATGCGAACATTCGGTCTGTACGTGCTCCACGAAAGACTACTGGAGCCTCTTGCGTACCTACAGCTTCAAGGCTACCGTACACCTGCAGGCCAGCCCCCTCATTAAAGTAAAGACGAGCACCGGCTTCGAGACGAAGCGTTTTCGCTTCGTTCACCCTGAGGCTATCGTATATCAGGTAGGGGCGCTGTCCCGTAAAGCACGTGTCACGATCTATACATACTCCACGAAGTACGATAGCGTCTTGTCCGCAAGCCCGCAACTGCACCTGCTGCATTACCCCGCTCTCAAGGACAAACTGCAGGGAGTCACGCACCTCGAAAGGGTCATCCTGCCCCCTAGGATCTACCGTCACCTCCACAAAGACATACAGGCTATCACCTCCACGCACAGCCACCTCCCCGAAGGCAGTGCCGGCCATTCCGTCAAGATTGACCCTATATGGCGAACTTTCTCCTCCAGCCAGACGGGCATCCTTAATCAGAAGATCATGGCTATTCCTATTATATATAAGAAAAGAGTAAGTAGCCGAGCTCACTTCCGTGAAAAGCGTGTCAAACGATACGGTATCAGCTGAGAAGGCAAGGCGATGAGTCGGGTCAGTACTGTACCCACGATCATCATTGCAAGCAATTATTGTCGCCACCAAGGCGATAATCGCCCAAGCAACGCTCATCTTATGTATCATACCTCTTGCCATACTCTATTAACGGTAAACCTCGCCATATATTATCACTTCTTCACAGATAATTCGCCATCCAAGCATATGCAGCACAAGCAGTCCCCTACCCCAACCGGAAGTCGTCCGAGTCGGCCAGCGAGGGGAACTTGTCGCGGTAGTGGCGCAGTTCATCCATCTTCACCTCATAGGTCACCAGCTGTTCTGTATGGTCGGCGCAGGCAGCAGCTACATTGCCGAAGAAGTCGATGGCAGCCGTACCGCCATCATACTCGCAAAGCGGGTCGTTCCCTACCCTATTCACGCCAATGACTACTGCTTGATTCTCAATGGCACGCGCACGCAGCAGAACGTCCCATGCCATGCGGCGCTTGTTGGGCCAGTTGGCAACATAGATAGCTACATCATAGTCGTCGAGATTACGGCCAAAGACGGGGAAGCGCAGGTCGTAGCACACCTGAAGGAAGAAACGTACGCCACGGAACGACACGATGACACGGTCGGAGCCAGCCTCATAATGCTTGTCCTCACCCGAATAGCTGAAGAGGTGACGCTTGTCGTAATGAGTGACCTTACCATCGGGAGTTACGAAATACATACGATTCTTATATCCTCCATCGGGAGCTACGGCTGCCACACTGCCGGTGATGGCAGCATCCATCTCGCGTGCCATGCAGCGCATCCAAGCGAGCGTAGGGCCTTCGGTAGGTTCGGCTATGCGGTGTGGTTCCATGCAGAAACCAGTAGTAAACATCTCAGGCAATACATAAACGTCGGAACCTGGCTGACGGCGTATCATCTCCTCGGCTTGGCGAAGGTTATCTTCGGTATTGCACCAAGCAAGGTTCATTTGGATAAGGGCAATCTTCATTGTTCGTTGTGTATAAAAAAATCTCGTATCAGCGATACTATATTAAAAAAAAGTTGTACCTTCGCGGCGGAAAGATGCCGGAGTGGTCGATCGGGCCGCACTCGAAATGCGGTGAACGGGTAACTGTTCCCAGGGTTCGAATCCCTGTCTTTCCGCACATATAAAAAGGAATAGAGACGCCAATGTTCATCACTGGCGTCTCTATTTGTATTTACTTCAGGTTATAGAATGTTGTAAATGCCTTACATACGTACTCCTGATCGGCCACAGCAGCTGTCTCGCGCACCGAGTGCATACCCCACATGGGATTACCCATATCGACACCTCGCATGGGAAGCTGCGAAGTAAGGATATTACCCAATGTAGAGCCACCAGCCATGTCGGAGTGATTTACAAAATACTGACATGGAACACCAGCTAAGCGGCATATCTCAGCAAACACGGCAGCCGACTCGGCATCGGTGACATACTTCTGGTTTGCATTGATCTTGATGACAGGACCTCCGCCCATCACAGGATGATTCGTGGGGTCGTGTTTGCTGGGATAGTTAGGATGCAACGCATGTGCCATATCGGCCGAAATCATGAATGAGTGTTCCAAGGCACGATACAGTCCGTCAGCACCACAGCCATCATTGGTCACCACACGCTCCAGCAAGTTGCGAAGAACGGGAGAGGCAGCTCCCTGCTTCGTACCACTTCCTGTCTCCTCATTGTCGAACACTGCAAGCACCTGTGTCATAGGGGTAGCCTCGCTGTTAAGAAGCGCATAGAGGCCTGCATGTACCATAGCCAGGTCGTCGAGACGGCCACATGAGATAAACTCATTGTTCAACCCTACGAGCTCAGCCTTCTGCGTGTCATACAGCGAGAGGTCAAAGTCAAGGATATCACTGATTGTTACACCCAACTCCTCAGCAACCACCTTGAGCAGGAGATTATCAGCTTCGAGCTTCTCATTGATGATACCGATTACCGGTAGCATATCAACTTGCTTGCTGAGCTTGTTGCCCTCGTTGACCTGACGGTTGAAATGGATAGCCAAGTGGGGAATGATGAGGAGCGGACGGTCTATCTTGATGCGGCGCACCTCGGGCTTCAGAGGATTGGCAGTGCGCAAGAGCACACGGCCTGCAAGCGACAGAGGACGATCAAACCATGTATATAGAATAGGGCCGCCATACACCTCAGTGTTAAGCTTCACTACCCCACCCTCAGTATACATCTCAGCTGCAGGCTTCACACGGAAGCAGGGCGAGTCGCTATGGGCACAGATGAGTTTGAAACCAGCCTCGGCAGGATGAGCCGTTCCCATACGGAAGGCAAACACAGCCGAATTGTTCTTAGCAACGAAATATCCCTTGCCAGGAACCAGCATCGGGAAGGGCTTGCCAGCATCCAAATGGGTAAAACCAGCTGCTCTAAGCTGCTCCTCCACATAACCGGCAGCCAAGAAATTAACAGGCGATGCGTCAAGCAATGCCATCAGTTGTTGTGCTATATTTTCCATCATTCTTTCTATATATAATTATTATTTCATCAATTTCTTCAAATCGCAGTCGGTCTTCTTGATGCCCTTGCGGAACATCTTGGCATTGAGCTGAGCACCGAGGAGCGAAGTGTGTGTATGGTCGCGCTTGTAGTACTTGGCAGCCTTCTCCTTGCTACCCGCCTTGCGGTCGAGGTAGTCGGCAGTGAGGTTATGCATGTCCACGAAGGCTACGCCGAGCTCATCGGCTACCTCTTTGGCCCATGAGGCACAGCTGCCCGGGCGACGCTCCATCTTGCCATTAGGCCACTCGTTGCGCGGAGTCATGCTCACGATGACAGGGGTACCACCCTTCTCGCGTACGTCACCTACAAACTTACGCAAGTACCAGCCGTAAGAGTATACCACTTTATAGGTGCGGTCCTTCTCGAGGCGGTATACATGGCTGCTGTCTTTCACACCACGGATGTCGGCACGAGCCTTGCCACCGGCAATGTCACCCATGTCGTTATGACCAAACTGAATGAGCACATAGTCGCCGGGCTGTATACTGTTATACACCTTCTCCCAACGACCCTCCTCTACGAAGGTGCGGGCACTGCGGCCAGCCTTGGCTGCATTGACGAGCGTACACTTCTTGGTGTTGAACACGGTGTGAGCCACACTCGCCCATCCCCACATGCTGTTCTCATCCTTATCTTCGTTCTTCACGGTGCTGTCGCCAGTAAAGAATACGACGGGCTTGCCAGCCTCACGCACAAACTGCTCCTTGGGCAGGTCGAGTGGCAAGAGGTAGTCCTTCAGTGCCAATCCGTCGCAAGCAGCAATAGCCTCGGCAGCCGAGCGGGCATTGGTCTTTGCACCAAACTCGCTGGTGTGTATCTTGTCGAGGTAGAACATATAATTCACCTTCCAAGGGCCATATGCCTCAAACTTGCGGGCAGTAGTACCCTCAAGGTCAATCCAGGGCACATCCATCTCGCGAGCTATCTCCTGCTGCCACTTGGTGAAGGTATCACGCTTACGAGTGATTGTCAAACTCCTTTGGGAAGATAAATCTTCCGTCGTCGCAATCGGCGCTCCATCCGCGCCGACCCAAGAGTTGCGAGGAGTCAATGAGCAAAGTACGGGATGAGCCCCCTTGCTGCGCACGTCGCGGATGAACTTACGCATATACTCACCATAACTGAACACCGTTTCCACGGCACCCGTCTCCTTGATGGTCACCACCATGCTGTCAGTACCGATGCCAGGGATGGATGCGCGAGCACGACCATGGTCGTACGGGCCATTGTCGTTGTGTCCCAACTCGATGATTACCCAGTCGCCGGGCTTCACGCCTTCGAGCACGGCAGGCCATAATCTATTATAGAAGGTACGGCTACTGGTGCCACCGAGCGCATGGTTCTCCACCGTAATACGGTTCTCATCGAAGTATTCGTGGGCAAAATATCCCCAGCCCCACTGGCCATTGTTACCGTTGCCCAGCGTACCTGTACGCATGGTACTGTTACCCACAAGAAACAGCACAGGGTTAGTTCCCTTACGCGACGAGCCGGGTATAGGGCGAGCCGTGTTGGCCTTGTTCAAACTGTCAAGCGTGAGGTCACGCACCTTGTTCACATCCTCGAGCGGTGCTTTTCTGTCTCTCGTGTTTTGTGCTTCCACAGTCAGCGCCAGGGCACACAGTGCGAATAGTAGAGTATGTCTTTTCATAATATAAGTTTATAAAACAATACAAAAGTAATGTATTTTTTTTACATTTCGCACTTATTCCTTCAATACTATTACTTTCAAAGACAAGATGCCAGCAACATCGGCACATAAAAAGAGTAGCCATTGCAATCATTCAGCGCCACAAAATCCTCAATAAAAGTATACTACTCATTAATCCGTTGGCGAAATATATTGCACGATTATCAATGATTCGCCCATTTCTTCCTCTGGAATTCCATTGAGGGGCACTTATGTACTCCCCAAAAAGTTCTTTGTACGAAAAAAATATTTAGCTAAAATCACCTTACTGCTATTGGCGAAAGTTCATAAATCGGTTGGCAATGGCAGAGACGGACTTGTAAATTTGTACAGATACGGCAACGTGGAGTGTACAAAAATCCATGCCGCTCATGCCAAAGCCGACCGATTTATGAACTTTCGCCATATATAGGAGATTATT
>CANBEE010000193.1 GCA_947367415.1 uncultured Bacteroidales bacterium | reverse complement strand
TTGTTGAGGATACATAGTTTCTTCCGTATGAACGATATGTGTCTTTTTCTATTTCTATATCTGGTTCTAGGAGCGATGGTTCTTCGGGCAGTTGCCATGCTATATATTTGATTGTCAGTCCGCGGTCGAGCCATTGGTGTTCGTAATGTGTTTGCAAGGCGCGTGCTTCGCTGACTTCATCGCCTAATTGCCTCATTGCCTCATCGCCATACAGGTCACAGGTGTCCACCAATAGCGGATATCCATTTTCTTTCACCATGGCTTGCGTGTAGGTATAAAGGAATGGACTATCGGTTTTCAAATGAATAAGTCCATTGGCTCGAAGCAACTGACGGTAGCGTTGCATGAAGTAAGTTGAGGTCAGTCGCTTGGTGGCTTTCTTCATCTGTGGGTCGGGGAAGGTAATCCATATCTCGTCGACCTCACCGGCTGCGAAGAAGCGGTCGATGATTTCGATGTTTGTGCGTAGGAACGCCACGTTGTTCATCTCCTCGCGTAGCGACTCGGTAGCACCGGACCACATGCGTGCTCCCTTGATGTCTATTCCGATGAAGTTCTTGTCCGGGTACATGCGTCCCAGTCCGACAGTATATTCGCCACGTCCGCAGCCCAGCTCCAGTACGATGGGGTTGTCGTTCTTGAAGAATTGTTCGCGCCAACGCCCCTTCATCTCAAAGGGAACCTGCTCTGCTACCGAGTGAGGATACTCGAACACGTGCGGATACGATGCCATATCGGCGAATTTGGCCAATTTACCTTTTCCCATTTTTTATTCGTGTAAATCTTTTATGTTGCAAAATTACGAATAAATTGACAATAAAATATTACCTTTGCAAAGATTTATGAGCCTCAACCGTAAAGAATCAGCATTGTTTGTAGCGCAGCTCATCCCTATGGTGGGCTTGCTTTTTTTGTTTACCGACCTCGTTGGCTGCCTCTTTGTGGGCGATGACTATCATGTGAGGGCGTGGTTTCGCTGCAAGATGCTGTTTTTTCTCACAGCCTTTACGTCGGTCTATCTCGTGGGTACCAATGTGTTGAAGTGGCCGTTGCGCCTTCTGGCCTATGTGGGGTATCCGCTCTATTTGCTTGTGGCGGCATTGTGTGGTGTGTTCACTACGCCTCACGATTTGCTGGGATATAAGATTGCTCTTGCGCTTGTTCCCGTCGTGGCGCAAATCATCAAGTGGTATGGCAAGGGGCTGCTGCGTCGCTATGTGCGATTGGTGCAGCGTATCGGGCGTGGGCATTTGTTCAACCTGCGGGGCTTGCTTGCCATGGGGGCGACGCTGCTGCTCGCGATTTTCTTGATAATGGGTGTGTACAACCTGCGGGGTTGCTTCCACATGCATTTGCGCAAGATGATTACGGAGAGTCTTGCCACTCCCTTCAAGGTGTCTGAGAAGCCGAACCGTGACCCTAGCCTCAAGGACCATCGTGAGGTGTACCGTAATTATCCGCGCCTGTTCAATGACCTCAACGATACGCAACTCGTGGCAGCGCGTGCCAATGGCACTGAGCGTCCGCTTACGGTGGAGGAGCTGGAGCTGGGGGCCTTCGGACTCAAGTATGTAGAGACCAATCGCCTCTATCAGGTGGACCCGCTCACTCACTCGGCGCCCTACCTTGTGCCCAAGGCGAAGGAGCTGCTCGATGCGATGGGTGAGGCTTTCCAGGACTCGCTCTTCAATCGTGGCTACGACCGCCGTCACCGCTTCATTGTCACCAGTGTGTACCGCACTCAGGACCATATCAAGCGCTTGCGTCGCAGTGGCAATGTCAATGCTTCGGAAAACTCATGCCATCAGTATGGAACAACCGTCGACATCACTTATATGCGTTTCGACAAGCCCGAGGAGTACTTTGCCAATGACATGAAGCTGCAGCAGCTGCTCTTCCAGACGGTCTATGACATGCATCGACAGGGGCGTTGCTATGTGAAGTATGAGCGCAAACAGGCTTGTCTGCACATTACTGTGAGGTAGCTTGCCTCGCTCTCTATGAACTGCTTTGTCAAATCCAAGCGCGAGATTCCCCGTCGGTTCTGAATTGTATGCTGTAAATGCTTTCCGTGTGTTATGGCAATGGCTGTGTGGAGCAGGCATTGGGCACGCCTATGCGCAGGATATGAGCAATGGTGGGTGCGATACTCTCCACGGTGATGGGGGCGCGGCTGGTCTCGGGGGCCACTCCTGCTCCGAAGAAGATGATAGGCACGGGGATATGTGCACGGTTGTGGTAGATGCTCTCGCCCCAGATTTCGTCCACGAGTGTCCATCCCGGCGACACCTCCAGGATGAGGTCGCCCGAGCTGGCGCTATGGTAGGCGCCTTGCATGGTGGGGTCGGCCTTGCTGGAGAAGAGGTCGAGTGAGGAGTATACACGCTTCACTCCGCTCATCTGGCAGAGAAACTCTGTGCAGCGGTCGAGCACCTCCTTCATTCTGAACTGGCGTTTTTCGATGAGCTCGTGGTTCAAATAGATTTCGTTGAGGTATGATGCCTCCACATACTCGCCTGTGCCGTAGATGGCGCCGAGGTACATGTTGAGCAGTACGCGGCAGCGGTCCATTCTGAGTTCGCCTGTGGGCAGGGTGAAGAACTTGATGTCGGGCAGGTGAGCGTCGACGTAGCCGGTCGAGGTGATGACGATGAGCGCATTGTCCAGCCCTACCTTCTGGTCGATGCTGTTGAGGAGGTCGGCGATGTTACGGTCGAGCCTCAGGTAGATGTCCTGCAGTTCGAGCGGGCGCTCCCATTCAGAGGCATGGCCATAGTTACCGGCATAGTAGCCTACGCATAGCATATCGGTGGTCTTGTTGCGTCCGAAGAGGTTGCCGTCGATGCATGAGAGTGCCAGGTGGGTGACTTCGTCGTTGATGTTTGCCGATGTCTTGTAGCGTCTGACAGCTTCGGGCTCGCCTCCCTTGAAGGTGTGTAGGAAAGGCTCCGGTGCTCCGTCATAGGCCGCGGCGGTGTAGAACTCGATGGGGAAGTAGGGCTCCCACGCCATGCTTTCCCAGTCGAACCTTGGCTCCTTGCGTCGGTTGAATGAGCGTGCCCAAGCCGGTAGTCCATTGTAGTACGATGATGTGGCCCACATGCCATGCTCCTCGTCGAGCCAGATGGCTTCGTTGGGTGCGTGCCCGCCAGCCAGTATGGCCATGTCGCGCTCGGGGGCGATGGTGCAGATGTAGGCATTCCCCTTCGAGGCTATCTTCAGTTCGTCGGCGATGGTGGTGACGAGCAGGCGCACGGGCGATGAGGGCTCATTGCTGTTGACTCCCTTGTAGTTGGCATCGTCGGTGACGCCCAGCACCTTGAGGGTCTTGCGGTTGAGGAAGCGGTTGGCCGTGATGCCATGATAGTAGGGCGTGGTGCCGCTGTAGACCGAGGCTGTTGCTGATGAGCGGTCGGGAGTGGCGTGGCTGAAATAGCCGTTGGTGTAGACACGGCCCTCGGCAAACAGGCGTTTGAAGCCGCCGTCGCCATACAGGTGGGCATACTTCTCCAGATAGTCGGCTCGGAGCTGGTCTACCACGATGCTTACTATCGCCTTGGGTGTGCCGTCGTTGGCTGCTGTCATCTCGGTCGGGGCCAGCGTGCAGGCCATCAGCAGGGCTATGGTATATGTGTGTATGTTGCGCTGCTTGACAGGTTTGTGTCGGCTGAGCAGGTGCGATATCAAGGGATAGAGCCATGCATTATGCACCAGGCGCAGCAGCAGTATGGCGATGAAGATGTAGGCGGCTGGCTGTATGTACTGGTGGGCGAAGAGCGATACGATGACAAACACGCCGAGCAGGGCCATCAGTATGTAGCTGAGGATGCTCCTGCGGCGCTTCACGATGTCGCGTATCACGAAGGGCATGAAAAGCAGCGGCAGCGGATTGAGGTAGATGACGTGCAGGTTGCTCCCTACCGTGGGATGCTCCGACAGGAAGAAGAGGAAGGCCACGATGCAGCCCATCAGCCCCTGTATGGTAAGCAGCAGTGCATCGAACCACCATTGGCGGCGCTCGATGAGCAGCTCGAGGGTGCAGATGCAGGCCGTGAGCAGCAGCAACAGTATCATCAGCTGCGTGGGGGTGAGCGGGAAGGTGAAGGTCGCGGGCTGTGGTGCCTCGGGGGCTATCATCCGCTCGTTGATGACGTAGGGCATTGTGTGGCCCGAGTCGGTCAGCTGCTGGCTTGCCGTGTATGCCTTGAGGTACTCGGGGGCAAACATCTGTTCGCGTGGCCCGATGGGGCGGTCGGCCTGCAGTCCCAGCAGGTAGTCGATGCCGAACTGTAGCCAGGGATAGTCCTGTGTGTACTCGTGCAGGATGTCGCGGTAGGTGGTTCCTTCCCGCATGTTCTTGGCAGGCTGTAGCTGTGCCACGAGTGCCTCTTCCACCTTGTCGCGGGCTTTGGTGCTGCAGTTGTTGTATAGGAAGTTGTAGCGGTATTCCCTGTTCTCGGGGCGCAGGTTGCTGTCGAGCAGCCTTATCAGTCTTGACTTCTCGGCTTCGGAGAGGTTGAGCTCCTGCAGTGTCACCGACGAACCGCGTTCGGTATACTCACACTCGAAGAGGGGGTACCCTATAGTACCCACGAGATAGTCGGTCTCGCCCTTGATGAAGCGCCAGATGAAGTTGGGTGCGTCGAAGGAGAAGAGTCCATAGTTGACGACGAGGTCGACACCGGTCGAGGGCACCTCCACGCGCAGTGCCGTATGTCCATACACGGCATACACCTCGGTGCCGGGCGAGCAGGTGACGAGGCTTACGCGGATGGAGTCGTTGGTGTCGCGCATGAGCAGGGAGTCGGGCTGTGCAGCCATGCCGAGGGCCGACGCCAGCAACGCGAGAATCAGTATAATGCTTTTCTTCATGACATTATTTTCTATTAACGTACAAAAATAGTGCAAAAAATCCATACTTCTAAGAAGTCGCTCGGATTTTTCTGCACTTCATCGGTGAACAAAAGCGGTGCCACGATGGTTACATCGAAAGCTTCGCATGACAATAACCCTAAATAATCGCTTATGAACACGAACTCTCTGAACGAGCACCAGTCGCTCCGTGTCATCCGTTCCATCGCCCGTGTATACCGTAGTGCCACACCTGTTTCGCGCCAGTTGGTAAGAGACATCCATCACGTCATTGCTGCCTATGAGCTGTGCGACAAGGAGGCTGCCCTTGCCTGCAACCGCTACATCACGACCAAATACCCCTCCATCTACAAGGTGGCGCCAAGCTATGGCTTGCGTCCCATGAGCGAGACCGACATGTATCGCCGCACCGAGGGTGAGCTGCAACACATGCTCTATAGCCTCTGCATCTTCCTCTACGACAGCCTCAAGAAGCAGTGCGTAGGGTGTCAGGTGGTTCGCTGAGGGGGTGGGCTACTCCTCGTCGTCCTCGTCG